>NZ_CAWPKW010000218.1:0-61326 GCF_963888615.1 Brasilonema octagenarum UFV-OR1
CGCCAGATGCCTCTGTCGGGAAACCCTCATCAAGCACTGGACTCACTGTTCACTGACTCCGCTGTTCACTGTTGACTGTTCACTGTTTACGATAGACAAAAACTCGTTACAGTAAATTGTAACGGGATGAAACAGGCGCGGCATCAGCAATGTTCAAAATGGACGCACTCACTATGAGAAACAACGGTTCAAATGCCAAAATTGTGGACGACAATTTGTTGAAAATCCAACCCGACAACCAGTTGACAACTCGAAACGTGAGTTAATCGATAAGCTCTTGCTCGAACGTTTATCTTTGGCAGCGATAGCTTCAATTTTGTAGTAGCGATTTTGAAGTTTTTACTTTGTTAAAGATAACACTACAGCCAATGTTTTGGATACGTTCTTTCTTCAGCTAAGTTATTGAAAATCACAGCGCACAGCACTAAAATCATCGAGCCTTCTAAGGCAGGTGTCAGCAGGAATTGCCAATTGGGTTGGGTCATCATGACTACTAATGCAACGGCTCCCGATGGGGGATGTACCGTTCCGGTAAGTTGCATGACCCCGATCGCAGTCGAAACAGCCAGTCCCATTGACAAGGGAGAAGAACCGAGAAAATGCAGAATTATCAGACTTACGAGAGCCGCTAAAAGATTGCCACCGATGACATTACGCGGTTGAGCCAATGGGCTATCAGGGACACCAAAGATCAAGACGCTTGTCGCACCAAACGGGGCCATCAGCAGCGGAGAGTTCGTTTTCACGGTAAGGTAAGAGGTTACGGTGATCGCGATAAAACTACCAAACCAGCTCCAGAAAACGTGCCGATGATGCGGGCGATCGACCGAACAGGTTAAAGGACAGGAGCGCCATCTGCCAAGTGTTTTAAACCAGTAACTTTTCCATTTCAACCGAGCTTTCTTATAGTCGAGCATAAACTACCCAATGACCTTTGCGATTTCATGAAATGAGTGCTTTGCTAAAGTTAGAATATCATGACATTTTTCAGGAAAGTCGCGAAATGGATCCAAATATACAGATTTTAAAGAGCCTTGCTGGCGATTTTAGAGGGTGTTTCAAAAACTCAAGCAATTACCCATTAACCGATAAAGATTGTGGTGAATAGAAGCACATACTACACTGTTTCAGCGCGGCAATTCCTATACCCGTACGAAGAAAGCTAATAAGTACTTTTTGTTACGGTATTTTTCCTTCATTTTTAAGTATTTTATATATATTCGGGGGGGGTAAGGTGCAACAAGCTCCCAAAATTCGCAATCAGATCAGAAAAGACCGAGTAGTACGTTTTTAATACAAAAGCGGACTTTTGATGTTGTCCGGCAGCATTAAGCAAAAATGCTTAGCGTCTACACCGTCAACGTAGTACTATGTAGTTATATGTAGTTCAAGCTCGTCAACGTAGCGTGCCGAAGGCTCAGCCCGACTGGAAGGAGGGCGTCCTCCAGCATGGGTAAAAACTGTTGAACACCTCTTACCTTAGATCTTGCACCATAATTCTTGTTCGCCAAGAAATAAATTTCTTGCCTCAGAGCTACTGTAAGCTAAAGCTTACTGGATATGCGTTTGAGTCCGTTTTAACGGACTTTGGCTATAAGCCTTGAACTTCAGTTCAAGGCGTACTCAGGTCGAGGTGCAAGATCTAAGTTACTAAGATTTTTTTTACTGTTCTTTGCTAGTATCCTCTCAATATCAGATAGCTCAACAGCACCATCAAATGTCTCCTCATTCATGACAAAGAAAGGAGTACCCTGAATTCCCAGTCTCATCGCCGTCTCTATGTCCTTTTGAATCACAGCATCGGCTGCATTTCCACTGCGCTGTTGGTTAAACTGTTCGAGATCCAAATTCAGTTTTTTGGCGATCGCAACATACAATTTCTCCCCTAATTTACCTTGGCTTGAAAACAAAGCATCTTGGTACTGCCAAAACTTTCCTTGCTGTTGAGCCGCCCAAGCGGCTTTAGCAGCGGGCATTGCTTCAGAATGAATTGAGATTAGGGGAAAATGTTTGTACACCAACGTAACTTCATCTTGATGACGAGCCATAAACTGCTTCAACGTCTTATGAGCTTTGGCACAATAAGGACATTGAAAATCTGAGAACTCTATCAGCAGAATCTTTGGTTCAGTTGCGCCAGTAGTCGGAGATTCACCAATGATTTTGTTGGGATTTGTCTTTATCTCCTGCAAAACTGACTGCTTGGCTTGTTGTTGCTGCTTTTGTTGTTGTTGCTGGAACGCTTGCAAAGCTTCTACAACCACCTCTGGGTGATTGTGGATAATCTGCAAAACTTCGGCTTCCAATTTTGGATTAATAAGATTATTGCTGTTGACTTGACTAGTATTTGTGGCAGCTTGCACAGGGGTTGACAAACTCAACCATACTATGCATAGCGCTAATCCTGCTCGTACAGCTTGGCGCAGAAAGCGCGAATGACAGAAATTAGACCATATATTCATAAAGCAGCGCTATCTTAATCTGTGAAGAAGGCGGAATGGTACTTCATCAATATATGTCAAACTTATGTCTGACTTTTTTGCTGTTGATAACGCTCTTTAAACAGTCGTTGCTGTTTATTATGATCCACAATTGGATCTGGATAACCAACAGCATGACGTTCCAAAGGAGAAATTTTTCCAGTTACCAAATACTCTGCATCCATAGATCGCAATTCGGGAACCCATTGCCTAATGTACTCACCCTCAAAGTCAAACTTTTGCGACTGACTCGCAGGATTAAAAATTCGCAAAGGTTTGGGATCCATACCACTAGAAGCACTCCATTGCCAACCCCCATTATTAGCAGATAAATCACCATCAATCAGCTTCTGCATAAAGTATTTTTCTCCCCACTGGAAATTAATCAGCAAGTCTTTGGTTAAGAAACTCGCGACAATCATCCGACAGCGGTTATGCATCCAACCCAGTTCATTTAGCTGGCGCATTGCTGCATCAACGATGGGATAGCCAGTTCTACCCTCGCACCAAGCTTGAAAATATTCTTCGTTATTTTCCCAGGGAAAGTTTTTGAAAGGATCGCGGAAAGCACCCTCTGCTAATTGCGGGAAGTTATACATTGCGTGTTGATAAAACTCCCGCCATGCTAGTTCCTGTTGCCATGTACGGATGTTGGTTGCTGTTTCGTCACTGCGACTATTTTCTAGCGCTTCTAAAGTGGCTTGCCAAACAGTGCGAATACCAATGACACCAAATTTCAAAGCAGCACTCAATTTAGATGTACCTTCAACTGCTGGAAAATTGCGCTGTTCTTGATATTCATTAACCGCACTGGCGCAAAACTCCTCTAATCGTTCTTGCGCCGCCGCCTCCCCTGGCGTTATAACTAATTCTCCATCCCAATGAAAACCTAAATCTTTGGCTGAGGGTAATTCTATAACTCCTGAAGCTTCGGCAATTTCTTTTTCGGCTTTTGTCAATCCTTCGGCATTTTCCAAAGTTTCTACAGGCTTAGCTTTCGGTTTGCTACTCCAATTCTTCCAAAAGGGAGTGTAAACGGTGTAAGGTTGCTGGGAACCAGTACGAATATCATCTGGTGAGTGTAAGATTTGATCCCAGTTTTTTTCCAGAAACTGGATACCTTTTTCTTTGAGTGCTTCGATAATCGTGCGATCGCGTTCTTGAGAATACGGTTCTACATCCCAATTCCAAAATACAGCCTTTGCCTTCAGAGCGATCGCCAGTTTTGGAATCGCTTGAGTCGGTTCAGCGTGAAGAATCAATAACTGGCTACCTGCTTGAGCATATCGCTTCTGTAGTGACTGTAAACTACCAATCATGTAAGTCACTCTTGCCGGGGCAATATCATCTCGTTCCAAAATATTTGGATCGAGGCAAAACACACCCACCACCTTTGGACTTTGCTTTCTCGCAGTAGCAAGCCCTGTATTGTCAGAAATACGTAAATCGCGGCGATGCCAAAATAAAATTAAGTCAGACATTCCATCCTTTGGATAGTTCTTCTGTACTAGCTTAAAGTCAACACAAGTCAAAAGTCAAAAAATAAGGGGAATTTATAGCTCTTGCGGTAAATTACATTATTGAAGATGATGCATGATTGTTGGTTCAATCACTGTGGTCTATTTACCTGAAAATGGCTGTAAATTGATTTCCAAACAATTTAAGACTCTCAAAGGTAAATTTGAGAAGCGATCTCAAATTCACTTTTGATTCTTCTTGTATTCAGTTGTTACCGTTGCTGTTGCAACCCATTGACTGGTTGCAGTAAGCACTGCTTGCTCTGAGCTACTACACCAAAGGCTATTGAGGCGATCGCTACGCCACTAGTAAGAACAAGTACCCAACTCTGCTTAAAACCGCTGGCCTTATACTCAGTTTTGGCGATGGGAAGAACTTTAGGAACGACCTCAGGTTTAACTTCTTGAGTTACTGTTTGAATTCCAAGGTTTTCTTGAATTATGCTAACAGCGTAATTGATGGCTCCAGATAACTCATTCCAGTCCGCATTCTCCCTGCTGAATACCAAATCATCTTTCTTGAGGTTGGCATAAAAAAGACTTGGATTATCTTTACTCTGTCGAACGGTGAAAGTGTAGCAACCTGCTCCCTTTCCTACTATATTGGTTTCGCCTCCCCAGGATCGCGTTTTCGGCACAAACCCTTTAGATTCCAGCATTTCAACTATCTTATCGACATCCCCCTTAGGCAACATTGCGTCCTCCACAGGTCGCAACAAATGCTTTTAGTATGTCGTACTGATAGTTGCGACGTTCACCTTCTGACTCTAACTCTATTAAATGGGATGATGGCGTGACTTGCCAGATGGCTTCAATAATTTCATCATCTGTCTTGCCTTCTAACCTCATTTGTTGGACTCTTCGCTCGTCCTTCGCGATCTGATCTTTGATGTTACTGTTATCCCTGCATTTTTCAATAAATTCGCTGAGTGAATTTAATTTTTCAGCTATCGCAGGCATCTGTGTAACAAAAAACTCAGGCGTGTAAGCATTGGGAGAAGATTTGGCAGCGGGGGCAGTTTCAACTGAGTTAGCAACGCGCGTAATCTTCCCAGGAACTTCGCCAGTTGTGTCGCGGTAAACGTGAGACACTCTCGTTTTTATCTTGTCTCTAATAGCTTCAATTATCCAGTTAACGCTTAAGTTGCAATACTGTGCTATCAAGACTTTTACAGGTTGCTCTGTCCGATAGTTTTCTCCAAATAACTGCCGTGCCCTCTCCTGCTCTTTTCCCCACATAGGAAGACGGGCTACCACGGTTCCCATGTGAGCTTGCTTATTCTCCATTAACTCCCGAATTCCAACCCACCAGTGTCCAAGACTTTCATAGACGGTAGGGACACCATAGTTCCCAAGGCTGTCGCAGTAATCATAAAAATCTTCCATCTGGTCAACGGTTGCCAAGTGAATCCCATCATTAACCTTGATAGGTTCTATTCCGGCTAGTTCTATCAAATCTTTGGTAGTGCGCTTTGCTTCATCAAGTTCTGCGCTGCTATCACCGTCTGGCTGAGTCAGTAAAGCAATAACTATATCTTCTAGGACTATCTTGCTGCTTCTTTCTACTGAATAAATACGAATTCGATGCTTAGTGTTTGCGTAGGCGTTGAAGAAGGTAAATGCTGTTATATTGAAAACCATTAGAGTATCCGTCTTGTCCCAGACTAGTACTACAATCTTGGCTAGAGGGTTTACGGAAATGGTTAAGTATTTATCTCAAAAACTTTGGCAGTGACAGTTTTATAGCTGGGGGACGAGTTAAGTCGAACTCAGGTTTGAATAAGTAAAAATGCTTGGGGAATTCAAAATTCAAAATCTTGTTTTTGAATTTTGAATTTTGAATAGAAGCGTTTGCGCAGCGCCCCCTCCGGGGCTAGCGAGTGGCTCCGTTATCTATCCCAGGGTGAGGGAATTGCCGTTGTTGAAACTATTTCACCCGTCATCAGATAGATAGCAGTTTTGCCGCAAGTCGGACAAGGCACCTTAAACTCTTGTACCGCAGACTCTCCCTTGCATTCAGTTAACAAACCCTGACGACAGTGGTAGCATTCAAAGAAGACGCGGCTGATTGGCTTGTTGCAATCCAAGATTTTGATGTGCTGACACGATTGTGGTCTTGGTTCTTGTATTTTTGGCTTGTAAGGTTTTGGATAAGATGGCTTTTGTTCTTGCGAATCAATCATTTTTCCTCTATAAAAGGTATATGTGCGGGTGTAGAAACTGCTCGCGGATTAGCCACTGCTTTGAGAGATCTAACTATTACAACAACTGACATCAGCTGGAGAACTGACGACTCATAACAAGTCCAGCAAAATGCTGGTACTTTTATTTTTAGTCAGGCTGATTGCCTCTCTCATATTCTATTCAGCTGAGTGCGAGCTGTATCCGCTACCTTAGTGATAAAAGCAGTTGCATCAAAACAGGCAGGGGGCAATGATACGGTTAAAAGTATGGCAGTGGATCGTCTTAGCACTACCGCTGGTAACAATCATCAGTTTTTTGCTAATATCCGCAGGGTTGCAAATCCACGAGTGGCGCATTAATTGGATCTGGGGCGTGTTTATCCTCGTCTTCGTTGGCTGGCGTTGGCTACTGGTTCGATGGACTCAACCTGCCGTAGGGCAAATGGAAGCCGTTGTCGCACAAGTCACCAAAGAACTGAACTTTTCAGACAATACATCAGACGAGACAACAGTATTACCAGCGGGAAGTGACGCCGCGAATCGAGCAGAAGTTCTACTGCAAGACATCCTCAAAAAATCACAGGACGATCGCCCAATTTGGGAAGACTGGCTAACTTTTTGGCAGCGGTGTCAGGAACTTGTGACTGCGATCGCCCAGATCTACTATCCTGAAGTCAAGTATCCCCTGCTCAACATTTACATTCCCCAAGCTTACGCGTTGATTCGGGGAACAGTGGATGACCTCGACCAATGGATGCAAAAGTTATCACCCGTGCTCAATCAGGTGAGTGTTGGGCAAGCATACGAAGCATACGAAGTATACCAGAAACTGGAGCCATCTGCTCGTAAACTTTTGCAAGCTTTGAACTGGGCACAGTGGCTATTGAATCCTGTGGCGGCGGTGGCGAAACTTGCGAGTAAGCGTTCTAGTAACCGGGCAACTGAACAACTGCTGGTGAATTTTAGCCAGTTACTACGGCAAGCTGCTTTGAGGAACTTATCAGGGCAGGCGATCGCCCTCTACAGTGGCACCAAACTCCCAATTTCAGAATCCCCCGTTTCCACACCAACTCCACCTCAGGCGAAAACCCAAACACTCCGAGACATCCTTGCCCAAGCACAACCCGCCGTTGCAGTTCAGCAAAAACCTGTTAATATCCTGTTGGTGGGGCGAACAGGTTCCGGGAAAAGCAGCCTGATTAACACCTTATTTCAGGCAGAGCGAGCAGCCGTTGATGTGTTACCCAGTACTGATAAGATCCAGAATTATCACTGGCAAAGCCAAACCGGAGAAGCGCTGACGCTTTGGGATACACCAGGTTTTGAACAAGTCAACCGTGGAGATTTCCGTCAGCAAGTGCTGGATTATGCTAAAAATGCCGACTTGCTACTGTTAGTTACCCCTGCTCTTGATCCTGCCCTACAAATGGATGTGGACTTCCTCACAGATATGAAGGCGGAGATTACAGACTTACCGACAATTTCGATTGTGACTCAAGTGGATCGTCTGCGTCCTATACGTGAGTGGAATCCTCCCTATGATTGGGAATCGGGCGATCGCCCCAAGGAAATTGCGATTCGCCAAGCGATCGAGTATCGTGCTGAAACTCTCAGAGAGTTTTGCAATCTAGTTTTACCTGTGGTGACAAGTGATATTAAAGCGAATCGAACGGCTTGGGGAGTAGAGGCGCTATCGTTGGGATTGATGGAGGCGATCGCACCAGCCAAGCAACTGCGTCTTGCCCGTTTTTTGCGCGATCAAGAAAGCCGTAGCGTCGCAGCAGCCAAAATCATCGAACATTACACCTTCCAAATGACAACAACTCAAGGACTGGCTGCACTGCTCAAAAGTCCTGTGCTTCTGTTTCTTTCCACTTTATCAACCGGAGCGCCTAGTTTGGCATATGTGCTTGGAGATAAAATTCCAGTGGAACAAACGCCCATTGTCATTGGTAAGCTACAGATGGCATATGACCTTTTTTCGCTCTTGAATCCTGGTAATTCTAACACACTCAAGTTTGACCTGGTCTCCCTCTGGCCACTGTTGCTAGAAAACTCCGCTACACCAGATCGCAACGCTTGGGCTTTTGGCCACGCTTTGGTAGAGTATTGGACGAGGAATTTGACAGTTGAACAACTGCGCGATCGGTTTGAGTACTATAAAAATCCGGTTTGATTTGGTGAATTGACAAAGTCAGGGCAGGGAACAGGGAGCTTGTCGAAGTGTTCCCTGCTATTATCACAGCATCTTTTCCAAAAACTGCTGGGCACGCTCGTTCTTAGGGTGGGAAAAGAACTCTTTAGGTGGGGCATCTTCGACCAAGTATCCCTCATTTAAAAATAAAATTCTGTCAGCAACTTCCCGCGCGAAACCCATTTCATGGGTGACAATAGCCATCGTAATCCCTGTTTGGGTAAGAGCTTTGATGACTTCCAACACCTCTTTCACCATTTCTGGATCAAGAGCGGAGGTGGGTTCATCAAACAACATTATTTCTGGCTTCATTGCTAAGGCTCGTGCGATCGCCACCCGCTGTTTTTGCCCTCCCGATAACTTAGAGGGATAAACATCCGCCTTTTCCTTTAAACCAACCTTTTCTAACAGTTTTAACCCTTCTTCTTCCGCCTTTACTCCAGGAACTTGCTTTACTTTTTTTGGCGCATACGTAACATTTTTTAGCGTCGTCATGTGAGGAAACAGATGGAAGTGTTGAAACACCATGCCGATATTCTCACGAATCTTCATGATGTTAGTTTTTGGAGCAGTAATATCAACTCCATTAATGTAAATCTTCCCAGCAGTCGGAACTTCAAGTAAGTTCATGCAACGCAAAAAAGTTGATTTACCCGAGCCAGAAGGACCAACAATAGCTACAACTTGTCCTTGTCTTATCTCAGTAGAGATTCCTTTCAAAATCTTGAGGTTTCCAAAGGATTTATGCAGTTGTTCGACTTTAACTGCAACATTGGAATTTTTGTTCAATTTCATGACTGTCAACAAAAAGGAGTGTAAGGGGGTAAGGGTGTAAAGGGGTAAGGGGAATTAATTAGTAAAGACACCAACCTACTCTTCTGTTAGAAGCACCCGAAGGGTAGCGTTATTTCTTCTACTCTAAGGTACTAGCTACTTTTGTTTTGTCACTCTGAGCAAAATCAAAGCAGGGGTAGCCTGAACTCTGTTGTATGTCATTTAACCACTATTGTTGCAAAAGTACGTAAAAATAAGGGTTTTGAATGATTTTCTGTTGAAAGTGACAAAACAGAGGTACAACAATCTTGTCAGCGTTTAAAGCTAAGACTTATGAATACCAATCTATTTAACCTCAAAGAGAAAGTTGTCATTGTCACGGGTTCAGGGAGAGGTTTAGGAAAATGTATGGCTAAAGGTTTAGCTGAATTCGGTGCAAAAGTCGTTGTAGGCGATTGCAACATAGAACAAGCCCAACAAACTGCTGAGGAAATCAATACTACTGGTACTGCTGCTGCGACTTATGTTGATATCTCTGTACGTCAAAGCTGCATTGACTTAATCAAATTCACAGTCAAAGAATTTGGACGGGTTGATGTCCTCGTAAATAATGCAGGCATTGACATTATTAAACCAGCCGAAGCTTTGCAAGAACATGAGTGGGATCAAATTATAGATATCAATCTTAAAGGATGTTTCAATTGTTCTGGGCTTGCTGCAATCCAAATGATGGAACAAGGTAATGGTGGTTCAATTATCAACATTTCATCAATAGCATCTGTTATTGGTATTAAAGGACTTGTTGCCTACAGTGCAGCAAAAGCAGGAATCAATCAACTCACTCGTGTCATGGCAGTAGAATGGGCATCGAAGAATATTCGTGTTAATGCAATCGCTCCTGGTTATTTTGAAAATATCATGAGTGGGGCTAATGTAGAACACACCCAACCAGAAAAACAGCAGCAGATTGTTACATTTACACCAATGGCTCGTCGTGGTAAACCAGAAGAACTGATTGGTCCGGTTGTGTTTTTAGCATCAGATGCATCGTCATACTTAACAGGCACTGTACTTTTTGTAGATGGTGGGTATACTGCTATATAGCTGTAATATATCGTGAAGCAGAAGCGAGAAGCGTGCATTTGTACTATATTTGTCTTTAGATGAGCGCAAAGCGTGAAACATGACTCAAACCTTAACCCCAAGCAAACCACCAATTGAAGGTTCTCATCTGGTTCTATATAACGTCAATTGGGAGATGTACGAGCAGCTGTTGGAAATTTTTGCCCAACGTCCAATACCCCGCATGACTTACTATCAAGGAACTCTAGAACTGATGACGCCTTTACCAGAACATGAAAGGTATGGTTGGACTTTCGGACGGCTAATCATTATTCTGTGTGAAGAACTTGGACTAGAAATTTTGGGGTTGAAATCGACAACTTGGCGTTCCAAACCAAAGGCTGCTGGTAAAGAAGCAGATGAATGTTTTTATATTCAAAATGAAGCTGTGATGCGAGGAAGAATAAAAATTGACCTCACAGTTGATCCACCGCCTGACTTGGCGCTTGAGATTGATATAACTCATTCAGCAATTGATAAGATGGCTGTTTATGCTGAACTGAAAGTGCCGGAAGTTTGGCGTTTCGCTAATGGTCAACTAACAATTCATATTTTGACAGAGGTTGGTTACATCGAATCTGAAACAAGTTTGGCCTTTGGCTCATTTCCTGTCAAAGAATTAGTGCAATTTATACAGCTAGATTCTCAAAAAGGAGAAAACGCTAGAATGAAAGAATTCAGATCATGGGTGCGTTCTCGTATCTAAGCCTTTGCAAATATATACATCCTACTCAAATTTTCATGGCAGTGTATTTTTATGGACAGCACAGCAGCTGATTTTAAAAATCAGTGGAATGCAGAACTCTACGATAGTAAGCATTCTTTTATCTCTGAACTTGTTGCGAATTTAGTAGAATTACTATCTCCAAAACCAGGAGAATGTATTCTCGACTTAGGTTGTGGAACAGGTCATTTAACTCATAAAATTGCGAGTAGTGGAGCAGAAGTGATGGGTATCGATAGCGCTCCTACAATGATAGAACAAGCTCGTAAGAACTATCCTCAGCTAGATTTTGATGTGGTAGATGCCATAAATTTACCATATACAGAAAAATTTGATAGTATTTTCTCTAATGCCGCACTTCATTGGATTAAAGAAGCAGAAGAAGTCGTTGTTGGTATAAATAAGGCATTGAAACCTGGTGGGCGATTTGTAGCTGAATTTGGTGGTAAGGGGAATGTAAACGCTATTGTTAGTGCTATTTATAACGCCTTACAAAAAGCTGGTTATTCCACTGATACAGCATTAAATCCTTGGTACTTTCCTAGCATTGGTGAATATGGAAGCTTGTTAGAAAAACATGGTTTTGAGTTAACTTATGCAACTCTTTTTGAACGTCTCACACCTTTGGAGGATGGCGAACAGGGTTTGCAAAACTGGCTCAAAATGTTTGCAAATAGCTTCTTTAATGGATTATCTACTGATGCTCATATAAATACCATTATCGATATTGAAAATCAGTTGCGTCCAAGTTTTTACAAAAACAATACCTGGAGCGCAGATTATAAACGTATTCGAGTTATTGCAGTTAAATTATGATGTAGCTTGAATAGACTTATCTGATTAAAAACGAAAGTATAAATCGATTAAAGATGACTTTTATTGTATCCCTGGAAACAAAAATTCAATCTTCCTTAAATTGAGACAAAATATCAGTGTTAAGATTTGCAACTTAAGAATGATGTAAGTTATATTAGCGTTTAATAGCCTATAAAGAACACCAGAGTTATACCATTTTAAAAAATGTTTGCGACAGATGCCCCACCCGCGAAGAAAGCGCACTCTTCGCAACTATTGGATAGGGTTAGGGAGGGGTTTTTGCTTGATTTGTTACATTCTTTTTTTAACTGGTATTATCTCTCCCTATATAGTGAATCGTCAGTTTTAGAAATCCTATGTCTGTTAATCTTGTTCAAGATAACGGTAGTAATACCAATCAAAACCATCATTCCATACAAATAGATGTTGCCTTCTTTATATTAAGGCTAAAAAATGGAATCTGGTTCTTTGGGATACCTTCTTTTCTTTTTGGGATTAGTGATAGAAGTATCACTGCCTTGGCTGATGGATATTTGTCTGTAGTAGAAATCATACAAATATTCACAGCTTCATTCTTTTTCTTGAGTTGGCTGTTTTTAAAACCAGAGCAGAGCTTTGATCTTAATGATGTAGATAGTGTTCAAAATTATTTAGAGCAATTTTATCTACGTCCGACGAGAGTCAACAATTTTGACTTAAGAAAGCGACATATCATTAGCCAGGAATATATTTTACCGTTTCCCTATGTCTGCCAAATTTACCATCTGTTAAATTTAAAACATTTGGAAACTATTCATAAATTCAGTCTGAATAACTTGAGAATCCTTCAAGTTAGCAATATCCAATCCACATCTCTTGGTGGAATTATCACATTTCAAACTCTCTTAGAGTCTCCAGTTAATCTTTTAAGAATTTGGAGACAGCCAATCGTTGAGGTGGATTTAATACTGCACACTCCATATACTGTAGAACTGAGTATTCCAGTTTACAGAAACAAAAGAATAACTGTTATGTTTTATGCCTACCCATCAACAGAGAATGCTCATCATTTCTTGATTGATATCTACAGCGATTTAGAGTGGCCAAAACCCATATTGCAGATTATATTGCATATTGCTTCTTGTTTGACATTGATTGAAGATTTGCCTTATTTACAAAAATTAGCTCAGAGAAACATAGGCAGTTTAATCAACAAACATAGGCAGTCTAATCACGAAACAATGTGGCTTTTTAATAGATTTGCTGAGCTACATGGTTCGAGTGTAGAAATGCCCAAATTGAAAAACTCAGAATACAGCTTGGACAATTAGTGGGGGATTCAAAGGCGTGATGTAATATCAAGTTCGCTTAATTGCTTATAAATAGTGAAGAACCCCACCCCGGTTTTGTCTGACGCCAAAATCTCCCCTCCCCGAACTCGCGGGGAGGGGATTAAGGGGAGCCAGCGCCGTGCGGGGGTTCCCCCCCGTTGAGGCGACTGGCGTGTGGGGTTCTTCCTAGAGCGAAAATTATAACTAATTAACCGAACCTGATAGAAACCACCAAAATTGAAATTTTGGTGTTCTTGACTGCTGAGTCATTCACACTCAGCAGTCGTTACTTATAAATCAGTAGTGGATTATGCTCGCCCTAACAGAGGAGCTGCAGCAAGCAGTGTTTTTGTGTAAGGATGTTGGGGATTGGCAAAAATCTGTTTCGTGGGACCAATTTCTACTATTTTTCCACTATTCATGACTGCAATCCGATCGCACAAAAAACGCGCTAACCACAAGTCATGAGTGATAAATAAATACGTTAACTCAAATTCTTCTTTCAACTCCAGCATCAAATCTAAAACTTGCGACTGCACGCTAGCATCTAACATACTCACTGGTTCATCACAAATGAGCAGTTTAGGACGAGTAATTAAAGCACGCGCGATCGCCACTCTTTGCTGCTGTCCACCAGATAAATCCGACGGATAACGTTCATAATAAACTCCTGGTGGTTTTAACCCTACTTTTTCCAGCATCGACAGCACCTGTTGTTTTGCGTTCGCTGCATCGGCTAGCTTGTGAATTAGCAAGGGGTCAGCTATACTTTGTCCTACGGTCATCGCTGGATTTAAGCAAGCATGGGGATCTTGAAAGACCATTTGCATTTGCCGCCTAGACGCACGAACTTGTTGGCGCGATAAATTTGTTAAATCCTGTCCCAAAAACTCGACTTTACCTGCTGTAGGACGAATAAGTTGCAATATTGTTCGTGATAGTGTGCTTTTTCCGCAACCTGATTCCCCAACTAATCCCAGAATTTCTCCTGGATAGAGTTCTAGGTTGATTCCATCCACCGCTTTAATCGTCTGATTTTGCCGTTTTAATAATCGCTCTACAAAGTTGGGTTCTAAGGTGTAATGTTGTTGTAATTCTAGGACGCGCAAAATCGGTGATTGAGCTTGTGACGAGGAAAATCTTGTTCCCTGCTCTCTGCTCCCTGCTCCCTCCTCCCATACTTCATTCTCATCAACTGTCTGAATATGCAAAGCTGCTTTGAGGAGAGACTGTGTATATTCGTGTTGGGGATTCTGGAAGACAGTTTGGGAAGAACCCGTTTCAACCATTTTGCCGTTGTACATGACGCCAATGCGATCGCAATACTCAGCAACAAGAGCCAAATCGTGAGAAATTAACAGCAGTGCCATGTTTTCTTCCCCGCACAGCCGTGTGAGTTCCTGCAAAATTTGCGCCGAGACTGTGACATCTAAACTTGTAGTGGGTTCATCGGCGACAATTAACTTGGGGGAGAGAAGCAAGGCTAGGGCGATCGCCACCCTTTGTCGCATTCCACCGCTAAACTCGTGAGGATACTGACTCCAACGACTGGCGGGAATTTTAACCTTTTCTAAAGTCGCAATTGCTTTTTCTTTGGCTTGTTTGCTGGACAATTGCGGTGAGTGAGCTTTTAATGTCTCTAAACAGTGATTGCCAATCGTCATTAATGGATCAAGGCGCGTCATCGGATCTTGAAATATCAGCGCGACTGCTTCTCCTCGGAATTGACGCAACTGTTCTGGCGTCATCTCAAACACGGAACGCCCTTGAAATGTCACTCGTCCCTCAATTTGGCTTGAGGCTGGTAGTAACCGCATTGCTGCGCGTCCTAGAGTTGACTTACCGCAGCCTGATTCTCCAACCAATCCCATTCTTTCCCCTGGTTGCAGGATGAAAGACACATCATCTACTGCCCATTGGGTTTTTTCGTCGCTGCGATGAGGGTAAGCGACTCGCAAATTTTCAATACAAAATAAGGCTTCACTCATAATTACGCTATCAGATATCAGCTATTAGCTTTTGTTATGACATGACATATGTCAGGATTATTACCAGAGTATCTTTTAAGAACAACAATATAACTGAGAACGCACCAAGAATTCCAATCAGTATACGGAGAAATCACTTCTCACTTTTCTTTTGTGTTTTTAGATAAATATTTTATACTTATTTTTGCTTAGGTGAGTGGGAAGTTTTTTACCAGTCAAAAGTTCCAATTTCAAGGATTCTTGACTTATGACGCAATTTACAACAAGTTGTGCCAAGTAAATATGTAAAATGGACTACAAAATCTCAATAAATTTCCATGAGAAGAGTTTAAAAAAAGTTCAATATTTTTAAGTTTCAATTTTTAATTTTAATTTGTCATTTTTTCATAGGTTACGGCTCGTACTTCTGGTACTATTTATTGCAATATGGCATTACAGTATTTGATGAGAGTAGTCAGGCGATCGCCTATGGCATCAAGCCTACTTTTGGCAGTGGAAGCTTGCCGCGCTCCTTGGAAAAACATGACATCTATTTCCAACAGCCGCAGCTGCTTACTCATTTCTGTCTGATTTGACTGTAACTGACCCTCATCGTTACTGTTTGTGTCCAGATTAACTAAAGGGACAATCTGTTGCTGAAAAAATTGTTGCAAGGATTTCACACGCTGCGCTATTTCGGATGTATCTACTTTGGTAGTCATGACATCCGAATGCAATTGTTTCAGCAAAACCTTCAATGCGTGATATTTATCGCGAGTTAGAGACATCTAAGTTCTTCTTGAGATACTATTAAAGTCAAGGTAATGTCAAGAAACTTTTCAAATAGACCAAAATTTGTTAAATTTTATTACCGAATCTGTTGTCTCATATGAAAATTGGGGCTGGATTTGGCATTTTATCGATTTTATGATTTTGAGACACTCGTACTGGATAATTTGCACTCTTAGCCTTGGGGAATGTATTCGGCACACAAGGACGAAAGTGCAAGTCTCAGTAAGAGTTTGTTCATCCAATTTCTGACTTTACTATCAATCACCTAGCCACCCCTTATTCTATGAGCAGCACTGTACTTAGTTCCAAAATTGATGTTACGCTTCCAGAATGGTTACAAAGTTGCCTAAATGGGTCATATACAGTAGTAGGCACAGAAACTGAAGATGGCCGAAGGCAAAGCGACATGGCTTTAATTCGTCAAGCATTTGAATTTGCTTATCAGTTACATGAAGGTCAGTACCGTAAGTCAGGAGAACCATACATTTGTCATCCTGTAGCTGTTGCTGGAATTTTGAGAGACTTAGGCGGCAGTGCTGACATGATAGCAGCAGGCTTTCTCCATGATATAGTGGAAGATACCGATGTCACAATTGAAGAGATTGGACAGCGCTTTGGAAAAGAAGTGCAGCTCTTAGTAGAAGGTGTGACAAAGCTTTCTAAAATTAATTTTAAAAGTAAGACCGAAAGCCAAGCAGAGAACTTTCGCAGAATGTTTCTGGCTATGGCGCAAGATATCCGAGTGATTGTGGTGAAGTTAGCAGATCGTCTCCACAATATGCGGACTTTGGAATTCCTTCGTGATGAAAAACGCCGCGCAATTGCTTTGGAAACACGAGAAATTTTTGCTCCCCTGGCTAATCGCTTGGGGATCTGGCACATAAAATGGGAACTCGAAGATCTGGCTTTTAAGTACTTAGAACCAGAAGCTTACCGGCAAATTCAGGAGTATGTCGCTGAAAAACGAACGGCGCGGCAAGAGAGATTGACAAACATTGCCGAAACTTTACGGACTCGGGTAGAGGAAGCGGGGATCAAGTGTCTCGACATGAGTGGACGTCCGAAGCACCTCTACAGCATCTACCTGAAGATGCACAGGCAAAACAAAGAGTTTCACGAAATTTATGACTTAGCAGCACTACGGATCATTGTCAAGAGCAATGAGGAATGTTACCGTGCTTTAGCGATTGTTCATGATGTTTGCCGTCCAATTCCTGGTAGATTCAAGGATTACATAGGCTTACCTAAACCTAACCGCTACCAATCATTGCATACTGGGGTTATAGGTCCGTGGGGTCGTCCTCTGGAAGTGCAAATCAGGACAATAGAAATGCACCACGTCGCCGAGTATGGAATTGCAGCTCACTGGAAGTATAAAGAAACAGGAGGGTCCAACATTATCCACTGGACTCCATCAGATGAGAAGTTTACCTGGTTGCGGCAGCTGCTGGAATGGCAGAATGACCTCAAGGATGCTCAAGAATATTTGGAAAGCATCAAGGATAACTTATTTGAAGATGATGTTTATGTTTTCACACCTAAGGGAGATTTGGTTGCTTTAAATCCTGGTTCCACAACCGTAGATTTTGCCTATCGCATTCACACAGAAGTTGGGAACCACTGTGCTGGTGCAAAGGTAAATGGGCGGATGGTGCCACTTTCAACGCGACTGCAAAATGGTGATATTGTAGAGATTCTGACGCAAAAGAACGGTCATCCCAGTTTGGATTGGTTAAATTTTGTCAGAACTTCGGCGGCGAAAAATCGGATTAGGCAGTGGTACAAGCGATCACGCCGGGAAGAAAATATTGCCCGTGGACGGGAATTGTTGGAAAAAGAATTGGGGAGATCAGGTGTTGAAAACCTGATTAAGTCGCAACCCATGCAGATAGTAGCAGAGCGATGTAACTATCATTCTATGGAAGATTTACTCGCGGCTTTGGGTTATGGTGAGGTGACGCTAAATTTAGTCCTCAACCGTTGGCGAGAAATTGTCAAGGCGCAACAACCTGCGACAGATGCACCTCCAGTTCCTACGAAAGAATCAGCCTCAACAACCAAAGGTTTACGAGACACAACTCCAGGAACCTCACGCACAACTGACTCACCAATAGTTGGGGTAGAAGGATTAGTTCATTATCTAGCTAAGTGTTGTACTCCTCTTCCTGGAGAACCGATTATTGGTGTTGTCACACGAGGTAGAGGCATTTCGATTCATCGCCAGGGATGTCAGAATCTAGAGAGTGTAGAGTGCGATCGCCTCGTACCAGTCCATTGGAACTCACCAGGCGAAATCTACTCTCGTCCTACGACTTATCCTGTGAATATTCAGATTGAGGCTCTTGATCGCGTAGGAATCCTAAAAGATATTCTTTCACGCTTAAGTGACCACGGGATCAACGTACGTCATGCTCAGGTAAAAACAGCTACTAGTCAACCAGCATTGATTGACTTGGGAATTGAGATACGCGATCGACCACAACTCGAACAGATCTTTACTCAAATCAAAAAACTAAGCGATATTATCAACATTCGTCGTGTTGGTCAAATTGAAGAATAGTGAAATTAATAAATAATTCGTAATCTCTAGTGATTACGAATTACGAGTCAATCGACACTTTCGTATTTTGTTAAATCCCCCGGATTCCATCCGTGGGATATTCTGTGTTCTTCTTAAAGTACTTCGCGTCCCATGTAAGGTTGCAGCGCTTCTGGTATCCTTACCGTTCTATCCTCTTGTTGATAGTTTTCTAAAATCGCTGCCATTGTACGTCCCACAGCCTGTCCTGAACCATTGAGAGTGTGCACCAGTTGGGTTCCTTTCTTTCCACTTTCTTTGAAGCGAATTTGCCCGCGTCGCGCTTGATAGTCCAAAAAATTGGAACAACTAGAAATTTCTCGGTACTTTCCAGAAGAAGGAAGCCAAACCTCTATATCGTAAGTTTTCGCCGAGTGAAATCCTATATCCCCAGTACATAATTCTATGACTCGGTAAGGCAGTTGCAACGCCTGTAAAATTGATTCTGCATTGCCTAGCAATTTTTCGAGTTCCTCACTAGAAGTGCTGGGATGTACAAACTTCACGAGTTCAACTTTGTTGAATTGATGCAGTCGAATCAGTCCCCGCATATCCCGTCCATAACTCCCAGCCTCCCGGCGAAAACAGGGAGTATAAGCACAGTGGTAAATAGGCAAATCTTCAGAATTGAGAGTTTCACCACGATAGAGGTTGGTTACAGGAACCTCCGCCGTCGGCGTAAGCCACAAATCATCCGCCGCACATTTAAAGCTTTCTTCAGCGAACTTGGGCAATTGACCCGTAGCTGTCATAGACTCGGTATTAATCAAAAATGGGGGAATAACTTCCACATACCCTGCAGCTATCTGGCGATCAAGCATAAATTGGATTAATGCTCTCTCCAGTTTGGCACCAGCACCTATCAGGGTGATAAAGCGACTTTGTGCGACTTTTACCGCTCGCTCAACATTAAGAATACCCAACTTCTCACCAAGTTCCCAGTGAGGAAGAATGTTTGGGTTTTGGGGAAGATACTCATCACCCCAACGACGCACTTCTGGGTTATCTTCCTCACTCTTACCAACAGGTGTAGAGTCGCTTGGTAAGTTAGGAAGTGTGAGTAAAAGTTCTTCGATTTTGGCTGATAGCTCTTTTTCTTGAGGTTCCAGTGTGCCAATCTCAGCTTTGACAGAACTACCATTCTCACGCAACTCTTGAATTTCTGGTCCTTTGGGGTTGCAACCACCTTTTATCTTTTCCGGAATTAATTTCGCAATTTCGTTACTACGTGCTTGCAGTTGATTTCGCTTCGCTTCCAATTCGCGTTGTTGTTTATCCAACTCCAAAAGCGGCTGAATATCGTAGTCACCACCACGAGTCTTCAACCGTTCCTGAACCAATTGTGGATTGTCCCTTATTAATTTAATGTCCAGCACAGATCTATCCTAGTTTTTAGCCTAGTATTTTCTTTAGAGTTAACACTTCAAAATATAGTACTTCCGACTGGTGACAACTGCAAAAACTAAATAGCGGGAAAAGTCAATGATCTGTAAAGATAAAGTGAACTTAGCAATACCTCTCTACTTCATACTTTCTTGAAAGAACACAAGGAACAGGGAATAGGCAACAGGGAACAGGGAACAGGGAACAGGGAACGCTTAACACTTCGATCCTAGCCCCAGAGGGGGCGCTACGCAAACGACAAAGCTCAGGGCAACGCAAGCTCAGTGCATCGCGCTTAACAGGGTGAATGGTGTTTCTTTCATACGTTGCTAGCGATTTTCAAAGCGAAGCGTCAGAGGTTGAGTTCATTCTGGTGAATTATTCATCTGTCTTAGTTACAGCAACAGCCTCTTGACTTATTTGTGAGTGCTCAACTACAACACTCTTGGTTGTCTTGTTGGTATTGTACGGACTCCCCGGCGAAAATTGCTCCTCATTTTTAGAATTTGTCGGTGCTGGTAGCCAATAGCCAAGTATGCCTGTTAAGCCACCCCAGTAAAGCGCTTGGTTGTCCTGAGGTTTATTAGCAATCAGTTTGAAAGTACACAACCCAAGCACTACAGTACTAAAGAAAACTTGTACGGCAAATGTCCATGTTTGATGATTTTTCATAAGATTTGTATAGAAAAACTTTAATTTAGTTTTTTTGTGTACTTTGATATCACTAAAAAGCAAGATGGTTATCTAAGTCACTCTGTAGTAAGATTCAACTTAAGCACTTGCACTTTCGCAAAACTCTGATAAAATTTTTGCAAAATTCTTCAAATAATTAGTAGTTGGTCATTCCAGCAATCCAAAGTGAACAACGAATGATCAACTAGGAACTACGCTCAGACTGAGGTTTGGAGATGCGGTAGAGTATCCAAATTGACGCGACAAGCCCCCCAAAATGGGCTGTAACCGTATTCGTGTTTGCTTGGACAACAAACATGTCTAAGGGTTGGATACTCCGGCTAGGGTCGATCTGGGTGATTACTCCAGCACCCAATTGCGGTAAAGTCAATGACTTTGTGACTAGAGTCCCAACAATGATTTGCGCTCCCAACAGAGTCACCAGCATTCCTACTAAATGCACCACAATTGCAAAGCGTACAACTTGAACAGTTTCAACTTTGCGCGGGCGGTTATTAGAATTTGAGGATTCTAGGCGTAGCCCAAGTCTGGTGTAACGGAAAGCTATATAGATACCTATTGCTAAGGCAACAAGCCCAGCAACGGCAAAAATAGCGCCAAACCCAGTTCCAGGGTTACTACTACTATTGGCACCTCTCTGACTAAAGACTGCGAACAGCAAAATAACCCCGGAAACAACACCTAGCACTAATTGAATCCAGAAGCTAATCCATCCTGTAAGGCGAAATACTTGGGCAATTGCCCGGAGTGTAGACAAATCTGACATACTGATCACCATTTGTGCTGAGGGCTTGATAAATTTACTATCATACTTAGTAAGTGTGATAAAAGTATTTCTAGTAAACAAATTCCGTACTTTAAACTTTTTTGAGTGTGTCCACTATTCACAATGCTTGAAAAAAAATATGATAGTTTGCTTAATCTTTAAGCAAAAACTATAGGAAAATTACTGTCTAGCAAAGTTTTGATTAAGTTTTACATAAATACCGCATTTTCCCTTTAAAATTGCTTAGACGGTATTTTATGCTTAAGCAATCCTTATGCCCTTGGCATTACTTAACACTCTTCGATTGCAGCATAGCCGTTGTAAAATCGCTCCTCAATACAATGTCAGAAGCTTGGGTAGAGATACAAAAATTTGTATCCCTATAATTGGTGCATCGGTTCCACTTTAATAAAGTGTGAAATCTGTCTCATGTTATTTTTACCCTTTGGTGATCCGGCCTAAGCAGTGCTATGTACTCCTTTCAGTAGTGTAGTATTATATACTGTTTTTTTCTGATTGTCAGCTCGACCCTTAGGCATTTTTAATCATTGATTAACCATGAAACTTGAGGATATATATCACTTCTTTGAAAATCCTCCGCCAACTTACCTTTGTCAGGAACTCGCTGTTTGTTATATAGTGTATCTTTTGTCACAAAGCGAATCCTATGGAACGGAGTTGATTCAACGACTGGAAACTGAATATCCAACCTATCGGCTTTCAGATACTGTGCTTTACAGTGCAATTAAATTTCTCGAAGACCAGAAAGCAATTACTGGGTACTGGAAAAAGCTAGAAGGACGGGGACGTCCTAGGCGAATGTACCAAGTCTCTCCAGAATGGCAATTTAAAGCACAGGATTTAGCTCGCTTATGGCAACAGTACATCAGCGGGAGAACAAGTTAACGAATAATTCATAATGAATAAATCACCACCTGTGAAACACTCATAATTTAGTTTATGGATACTGCTACTCTAGCATCCACGTTGCTGCTCACTTTTTTATTATCGGTTGGGCTATTTTTCTTTATTCGTGCCTCTACCAAAGATCGTACAAAAACCACACAACTGGTTTGCGAGCAAGACGAAGCTACTTTAATGCCTCAATTAAAGGAGTATTTTCAAACACGGTCTTACCGAGTAGCAGCGGTCGATCCGAAACAAAACCAGGTAACTTTTGAAGGCACTGTTAGACCAAGCTGGTTTTTAGCTGTGTTTTTAACAGTTTTAGCAGCTATTGGTCTTGTGTGTCTATCACTGGTTTTGTCTCTAGTTTTTCCCAACCTCAGTACAGTTTTTCTTGGGATGGTGCTGATATCACCTTTGAGTGGTGTTTTTTATTGGCGCAAAGCCGCCAAACTTGAAAAGGTGTCGCTGAAGGTAGAAACAGCCGACGAAAGCGACCAACACTCTCCAACTCAAATAACACTAACAGCCCATCGAGATGAAATCATCGAGTTACAAAGGACATTGGGATTAAAAAGTTCGCAATAGCTGCTATGAGGACGGCTGGCTAAAAACTCTTCCCAAGTAAGGGACAGATGAAAGCCACCCCCTCAGCAACTACCCTGATGCTAGACTCTTGTCTTACGATTATTTGTATAGCGTCAGATAAACTATTGGCTTTAATACCAATTCTAGGACTTACGGATACTCTACCAATTCTTGGCGTTCTAGCCTATGGCTGACGCCACGCCTTACGGTGAGTCCAGCGCTGCGGGAGGGTCTCCCTCAGCAGGTGACTGGCGAACCCGGAGGGCTATCGGCACGCCGCTGAGTCCTAAGGGGACACGCTACGGGAACGCGTCTAAGGCGTCTTTGTCTTGGCGGTGTGTGCCGCATGCGCACACTACGCGTTGCAAGAGCGTAGGCGTGCAGGAGATACGAGAAATTTAGCTGATTGAGCGATTTTTGCGTAAGTCCAAAACTCAATATAAGGCTACAGAAAACTGTAAAATCTTGCCAACAGAAGCACTCTGGCTCTAGAAAGTGGTTTAATCTTTGAAGCTATTAACATCTCAAATCTTGTAAAACAAGCTAGGGACAAGCAGTCCCAAAGTCACGCGCGTAAGGATTGGTGACTTCGACTCATGCCGCCCTTGATCGCTGCATGAGCAAGCTACGAGGTTTAGCCTAGAATCCCAAGGCTGAATCCAAATGAGCGACAGCGAAATTTGGATAGCCCAGGGAGTGTCAAAACTTTTAACAATAAGAAATGGAATAGAGAGAGGAGGTAAAACGATTCTAGATCTGTAGCTTTTCTCCACAAGTTGTTGAAAAAAGCTATATCGCTTGAAGCTGCGTGCCAAAGCTTTGATCAGAACAGGTTCGCTGTATCCTCACTCCCACGTACGTTTTCACACCTAATACTCAACTTATACAAACACAAAGTTTGATTAAAGTTGATAGTCTTAAAGACAAAATTGCTAGCTTAACACTGGCAAGTCAGCTACATTCTTAAAAAAAAATGAAACTTAAAAAAAAACTAGCAATTTCGGTTGTTAATGGTTGTCAGGAGCTAAATTCAAACTCTATGATCACCATATGTTAGTTTAACGACTAGCAACAGCCAGTGACTCCTGACCTGGAGGGGCTTCGAGTACCCTCAGGCTAGGAAATAAAAAGTGATTTTCTTCAACATATTGAGCTCCAAACAGCCCCTTTTCAGCCCAGAAATAACGGTCTGTTGTGTGTTCGTTTCGCTTTACAAGTAGCAAAGCGGGTGGCAAGATTCCCTCAGCTTGAATGAATTTTCTAGCTGCTGTCACAGGCTTATCTTCACCGCTTTCAATGCTAAATTGAGGCACATGCTCTAAAATTCGCCGCCCTTCTTGGCGACGACGACTCTTTCTCTTGCGTCTTCTTGCCAACCTTCCTTACCTCCTCTAACAAGCGATAGATTGTAGTGATAGCTACAAAATCCGTCGTAATTATAAAAGTTCTAGTTCAAAAATTCAATAGTTTTTAACCTTTTGATACAATCCGATTAATTTATTTTTTTGTATAAAAACCAAAAGCGTTGAACAATATAATTCCTTGGAACGAACTGTTAGTTGCAAGATTCAGTTAAGCTTTGTTAAATAGGAAAAGCCAACTTTTGTTTCTTTTCGTCCGTATAGTCTGTCATTTAAAACAAGGACTGAGAAATGTTAATGTCTACCAGTTCTGAGTTTGTTGCTCTATGCCGAGAGCAATTGGCACTGTTAGCTCAAGGGCTGGAAGCATCTTTGAGCGTTGTTTATTTAACGCAAGAATTCATAGAGGCTTCGACAAGTGAAGCGAAGCTGATTCCTGTGGTAGTTTATCCAGAAACAGCAGTGGAACAGCACTTAGCTAGTGCTTTGGTATTGCCCACCTCAATACCTATTTCAAATCCTAATTGGGCTTCGTATCGTTCCGCCTCTGTCACGTTGGATAAAACACTGTATTCTCGTACGGGTGATGTGTTCAACCAGAAACACAACCGCAATAACCTTCGGTTATTGAAAGCAGCAGAGGATTTTCCCGCCCGATCGCAAGAAAGTGCCACAGGAGATACAGCACCACCGCATTCAACAGAGGGAGAAGAATATTTATTCAAAGGCGACCAAATTGTTTTACCTCTTGTTCATGAAGATGTGATGATGGGTTTGCTCGTCACAGTCAGAGAAGACCGAGTATGGAATGAACAAGAAAGGAGTCAAATAGAACGAGTTGCCCAAACACTATGCCTTGCCTGTATTTTGGATCAGCGTCGAGCATGGTTGCACCAGCAATTGCAACAACAACAAATTTTTCAAGAAAAACAGCAAGATTTACTAGATAATTTATTGCATCAGCTTCGTAACCCATTAACAGCATTGCGTACCTTTGGCAAACTGTTGCTAAAGCGACTGCGACCAGGCGATGCTAACCGCGAGGTAGCAACTAGTATTGTGCGGGAAAGCGATCGCCTCAAAGAATTGTTGCAACAGTTGGATGAAGTTATTGACTTGAGTGCAGAAGATTTAGACCCATTAAGGTTACCGCAAAAAGAAGTGCTTGTGGAAGCAAACGTACAAAAAGATTTCACAGCACCACTCTTGTTGCCCGGTGCAGGAGAGAAAGAAGTTAATTGTTCTGTAGTAAATATCTTGGAACCATTGTTAGTATCAGCCAGAGCTATTGCTCAAGAAAGAAATTTGCAACTCATATCCGAAATTCCCCGTAACTTACCTCTGGTACGCGCTAACACCAAAGCATTACGAGAAGTACTCAGCAATATCATTGACAATGCTTTAAAATACACTCCCACTGGCGGCAAAATTTTGATCCAGACTAGGCAAGAAAAACTTCATTTTCAGGGAATCGCCATTAGTGACACTGGTCCTGGTATTCCACCACAAGATTTACAGCATCTTGGAGAGCGTCATTACCGAGGTGTTCAAGCTCAAACCGAAATTCCTGGCACGGGATTAGGATTATCAATTGCCAAACAGCTCATACAACAAATGCAGGGCGAAATACAAGTTTTTAGCCCTGCTTTAACTTCGCTTAGCTCATCACCTGATGCACCAGGAACGACTTTTATTATTTGGTTACCTGTTGCTAATAGTAAGTCCTGATTACTTACTATTTCAACGAAATCTGAAAGTTTTCACCAATAGTCATTTGTAGGTCAGTGTTTGGATCAATGGCGATTAACTCAACACTCTTTTTACCAAAGAACAGACCAACTAATCCACCGATAGCAGCCCCCCCCAGAACTTCTCCAGCACTAATAGCCTTATCGCCAATTACAAGCGAAACCGCCGCCGCTGCGCCTGCGCCAAGTGCACTATTCCTAAGAATTGTTTGTGTATTGGTGCCTTTTTTGATAGTTTGGGTCTTGGTAATCACTTCAGAAGTCGCATTGATTGGATACTCTTGACCATTGTTGGTTAAAACGAGTTTTTGGGCAACGAATTGAGAACCACCCTTGTTTTTGACGGGACGAAGCTCACCAACCACTTGACTACCTGCTGGAATGAGCAAGTTTCCTTTATCAGTGACAACGTTTTGCGCCACAGTCAGAGTTAAAGGAGCTGTTTCATCCTTAGTCACAAGAATCTTTTCTGCTTTTTCATACCTTATAGGAATAACAGTTCCTTCAGGAATTGTCACCGTGACTGGTTTTGATGGAGTCGGTTCGCCTACTGGTTTTGATGGAGTCGGCTCGCCTAGTGGTTTTGATAGAGTCGGTTCGGCAAAAGTCACAATGTAGGCTGAGTTGATTGTTGCGGCTTTATTGAAACTCACGAGTGCTTGGTAGAGAAAAGCTGCTACTTGTGCCCGAGTTGCAGTTGTATTGGGACTTAGGAATTTAGCATTAGGATAGTTGACAACAATTTGCTTCTCTGTAGCTGCAGCAATAGGGGTACGGGCATAGCCAGAAATGTTAGAAGCGTCGTTGTAATTTTGTAAGATGCTGTCGGTGTTACCGCTAACGTTGTAATTTAAACCGTTAGAGAGAGAAACTAAAACCTGTTCGCGGAGAATATTTTGGTTAGGCTCGAAACGATTGCCAGGATATCCAGATAAAAAACCAGTGGTGTATGCATTCGCAATCGCACTCGATGCCCAATAATTGCTTGGCACATCGTAAAATCCGACTGCCTGCCGTTCTGGTGCTTTTCGGAAAGCTTTGCCAATCATCGCAGCAAATTGAGCACGTGTGACTGCTTCCTCTGGGCGGAAACTGCCATCTGGAAAGCCAGCAATAATACCTCGCTGTGCCAGTTGTCCAATAAATTCTGCTGCCCAATAGTTAGATTGAACGTCAGTAAAACTTGTTTGGGCAAAAGATGCTGTGGGTATCACTAGAGGTGCGATAGTTCCTGTTGTTATGCCCAAAATCATGAATGCAGCACATCCAGATTGCCAACGAAAGCGACCAAACATTATATTTTTACTCCCCACACAACCTGCTATTTTCTGTTAGTAAAATGGACTACTTTTGGCTGAAATTATTCCCAAAAAAAGTGTTTCGGTTAATACTTTTGTTCAGCTAAAAGAGTCATGAAAGGATAAGGAATGAAGTGTAAATAACTTCTTTCTTCTTTCACCCTTGGAATTTTATTCAGTTCATAACCAGCCCCGTCTATGTCATTTGTAATAACAAATGACTCATGACTGCCTTAACAAATAAATACGCAACGGTAGATGCGCATTAGCTTATTTATTTTCCTAAATGTTTCGCCAAGAAAAACGATTTATCCGAAGCATCCCAAATGTGTAAATTCACAGAAAGGATGATTGCTTTGTTCTACCCTTTGGGTTCCCCCTTAGGGTATTTCCTTAGCCTGCACTTTGCACTCACGCTCTTCACCACCAGGAGGAAAATCTCTCCTGAGGCTTACACTCACTACGTTACTTATGCCCTCTGGACACCCTGCTTTGAACGTGGCGGACGAAGACTTTTGGAAAATTGGGATGCTCCTGATTTCTATGTAATCGTAAGACGTGCGATCAATAAAATAGTTGCAGAAAAATGATAAATTTTACATAAATTAGAATAAGCGATATCGCGGCTTTGCCCAATCACGCGCAATATCCTCATCTGTGACGCATTTAAATTATATACAGCTAGAAGCCAGACCATTTACTAACAGGTTGTTTTCTTCCGGATTCAACTTTAAAATTGCTGACTTACTTCGTCTTCGTTTCCAAGAAGAGGAGGGGTTGCTCTTGTGGCAGCCCCTTGGTAGTGTGAGGGCAATTGGGTAAAGCACCCTGCCCCTTTGGAGCAGTTGTATTGCAAACAGATAGAACTCACGACCTAAATTAGGATAAGCCTAGTAGTAACCACGGGGTACAAACAAACTAGAGCGCAGAGTCAGATCTAAATCTCCTCTTTGGGGTTCAATAACGATAACTTCAGTCTTTTTGCGTCTGAGTAGAACACTTGCTGCAGCACCTGCACCAGCACCAAGTATAGGTTCGAGCGGTTGAATTTTGCGGTCACCTGTTATCAGTGAAATCACACTAGCCGCACCTGCACCAATAGCAGCATCTTGGATGATTTTATCTGTTCTACCTCCTTTACTAATTTCTTCCTTTCTGGTAATAGCCCGAGAAGTTGCATTAATAGACTGTCGTTCACCATTAGGAAGTATTAACTCTTGAGCGACAAAATAAGTACCTTTTTGACCATTTCTGGTGACTGGTTGCAATTGTCCTTCAATTTCACTTCCTTCAGGAATTAACACATTTCGTGAACTGTCTACAAGGTTTCTTGCGACTTTCAGTTTTATACGTGTCGTTTCATCAGGAGTGACAACAATTTTATCTTTGTCATATGTCATTGGCACTGTAAATCCAGCAGGAATTGAAACTCTTCCTGATGGTGTTTGTGTTCTTTGACCATTAAAGATTACTTGTGCAGAAGCAGGAGCAAACATAAACATGGGTGCAATGGAGCCTGTTGTTATTGCCATTGCCATGAGTGCAGCGCTTCCTGTTTTCCAACGATGAAATTGACTCATTGTAAAGTCCTTTTGTTCTTTTTCTTAATGTATGAGTTCTTAATGTATGAGACGTGCTGTTACTGAGATTGTTTCTAGCTCTTTTTAAACCTATCAGTAGGCATATTCCGAGTGGAAAGTGACTTGTACGACGGTAAGAAGGTGCAATTGTTCCTCTTTAATTCTTATATCGTTTATCTGCTTTAATGAAAAGTAACGAAAGATATATATGACGCAAATATTATAAAATAGTTCCTGAATGCTTTCACATGCTATATGTCCGACGAACTACAGCAGAATATGTCTTGCGGACACGCTATGCGAACAGAAATCAGAAGTCGAAAGTCAGAAGTAAAAAAGGCTTATAGTCTGGCTTTTAGACCTCAGTATTGTATTTCAATTACTTGCAATGTGCTGTATGTTCAGCAATAGGCAACGGTATGCTGAATGCAATCTGTTCTTTCTATTGTATTCCTTCTTGATTAAAATGGTAAATTTTAAGAGTCATACATCTGTGGTTTCTAAAACCATAAGCAATGAGCTTATTACTTTTGTGTAAAATTGCTACAGTTCATTCACTCACAAATTGCAGATAAGTTTTATACACTGTCAGCGCACCATCTCTCAATACACCTGTTTTGTGTCAAGTTTTGTCATTTTGCATGATTTCTCGACTTTAAGTTCAGGGTAAAAGCAAGGGATAAGTCTTGCAGATTATAAAGATTTATCATCTTCTTGAGCGTAGTAGCGGATTGGATTTAGCTCAAGTAAGACACCTGTTACACACTTGGAGAAACGAAGAATCTGTCTTCTAGCTTGAGCAGAATAACTGTAAATATTTGTAATAAAAAGCGTGGTTCTGCATAAAATCTGTAGCTGAGAAGTGAGTTATAGAAGATTTGCTATCTGTTAGTAACAGAAGTGCATCGTCTTTTATCAGCTTGCTCTAACTTCAGCATTTATGACTTACACCAAAACTACTATTCACGATTTTTTGGCTGAATTATTCCCATTCGATCAATTGCCAACAGCAACCCTAACAAAATTAGGCGAAAAAGTACAGCTTTTGCGCTACAGCATGGGTCAGACAATTCTCCTGCCCGAACACATACCAGCTCAAATATCCATTCTCTACGAAGGACAAGCACGCCTATTAAGTTACGCTCCTCACACCCAGACGCCTGTGACACTACAATTACTTAAAAAAGGAGACATCCTAGGTTGGACTAGCTTGCTACGAGGGATTCCTTGTGAGACGGTCATTGCCTCTACTGAAACAATCTGTTTAACTTTAGAAGCGACAGAGTTTTTAGACCTGCTAAAACATAACCCTACTTTTGCAAAAGGCTTTGAGAATCGCTGTAGTGTGAGCGAAGTTTTTGAGCTATTGGGTGCTGAACTGGCGCAGCAAGCTGATAGCAAAGTTATACTGCTTTCCTCTGGTGCATCCGATATTAAAGAACTGACTTTCAAAGTCTTAAAGGAAGCAGTTGTTTTCACCCTTCCACAGGGCAAAACTCTTCTAAAACAACTAGACTCCAATCTAGTCTGGTTTGTCAGTGGTGGAAAGCTGAAGAATCTTCCTGTGGGAAGTCGCTTACAACTAAAGGATGGACCAACCCAATTAAACGTCTCTGATAAGAAGAGTGCGGTTCGCTTGGTGGGTATCCCAAAAGCAACTCTTTCTCCAAAAGCTTCTAGAAGCACAGAAGAATCAACACAGAGAAATTTAGAAAAAAATTTATCGCTGGAAGATATACCATTAGGACCGAAGCGTCCTCCTAAGCTGGTAGCAAAAATAGATTCTGATGATGAGCGATGCGGAAGCCGCCGCCTTCGGCGATCGCCATCGCACAAATATCCTTATATCCACGGCAGAGGTTCAGTAGAGGCAACTTTAGCTTGCTTCCAGATGCTGAGTCAATATTGGCACATTCCCTTTCGCCAAGATGTGATTCGCAAAGTCGTCAACAATCAGATTCAGCGCACTCAAAGCCTTTCGTTACAACTATGCGGTGCTGTGGCTGAATTAATGGGGTTAAATGCTCAATTAATCCATATTCCAGCATCAGCTGTGACAAGATTGCAAGCTCCAGCCATCATTCGCTGGCAGGATAGTTTCGCAATCCTTTACGAAATCAGCGAACAAAAGCTGATACTTGCAATACCGGAAAGTGGCATTGTGCAGCAAAAGCCAGCCAAGTTTATCGAAAACTGGGGTGATGAAGGTCAAGTATTGCTGCTTAAACCTACCAAATCTACTCCTAAGCAGCGGTTTAGTTTACGTTGGTTTATCCCTTCTCTTTTTAAATACCGCAAAGTTCTTTTTGAAGTCCTGCTTGCTTCATTTTTTGTCCAAATCTTTACTTTAGCGAATCCTTTAATTATCCAGGTGATTATTGATAAAGTCATTATTCAAAACAGCTTTGATACTTTGCATGTTATGGGAATTTTGCTGTTAATTCTAGCTGTTTTTGAAGGGCTTTTAACGAGTCTCCGTACTTATTTATTTGTCGATACGACTAACCGGATTGACCTGACTTTAGGATCAGAAATTATTGACCATCTGTTGCGTCTACCCTTGCGCTATTTTGAAAGACGACCTGTAGGAGAACTCGCAACAAGAGCGAATGAACTCGAAAATATTCGTTCATTCCTAACAGGAACTGCTTTAACTGTGGTGTTAGATGCGGTTTTTTCCCTCATCTACATTTTGGTGATGATGGTTTACAGTTGGCTGATGACTCTTGTGGCTTTGGCAACTGTTCCCTTGTTTGCACTGCTCACGGCGTTGGTTTCCCCGATTGTGCGACGACAACTGCGAGAGAAAGCTGTGCGTAATGCCCAAACTCAGTCCTATTTGGTGGAGGTGCTGTCAGGTATCCAAACCGTGAAAGCACAAAATATTGAGTTGCGATCGCGCTGGCAATGGCAAGAACACTACAGTCAGTATGTGACTGCTGGTTTTCAAACTGTGATCACTTCCACGACTGCCAGTGCCACTAGCCATTTTCTCAACCAAGTTTCTGGTTTATTAATCCTGTGGATGGGATCTTACTTAGTACTTCAGGGACAACTAAGCCTAGGACAACTCATCGCCTTCCGCATCATTGCCAGCTATGTCACTGCTCCTTTACTACGATTAACCCAACTGTGGCAAAACTTCCAAGAAACGGCTCTCTCTCTAGAACGCCTCGCCGATATTGTGGATACTCCCATTGAAGCTGACGAAACAGATCGCAATAACATTCCTATGCCTGCCATCAAAGGCGCTGTCACGTATGAAAATGTCTCGTTTCGCTTTAACCCCAGTGGTCCCCTTCAGCTTGTGAATATTAACCTCGATTTTACACCTGGACAGTTTGTTGGCATTGTCGGACAGAGTGGTTCTGGTAAAAGCACCTTGATGAAGCTTTTACCTCGACTTTATGACATTGAGTCCGGCAGAATTCTCATTGATGACTATGACATTGCCAAGGTAGAACTTTATTCCCTGCGCCGTCAGATAGGGATGGTGCTTCAGGACTCACTCTTGTTTGATGGTACTGTACAGGAAAATATTGCCCTGACAAATCCAGATGCCACAACAGAAGAAATTATTGAGGCTGCTAAAATTGCTGCTGCCCATGATTTTATTATGTCTTTGCCGAATGGCTATAACACCAGAGTCGGGGAGAGAGGTTCAGCTTTATCTGGAGGACAACGACAGCGAATTGCGATCGCTCGTACAGTTTTACAAAACCCCCATTTACTCGTTCTCGACGAAGCCACCAGTGCCCTAGATTACCATTCTGAACGGCAGGTATGCCTCAATTTAGCAAAAGCGTTCCAGGGGCGTACGGTCTTTTTCATTACCCATCGTTTAAGCACTGTCAAACATGCTGATGTCATTTTGCTGCTCGATAAAGGAGCAGCTGTGGAACAAGGAACTCACGCACAACTGATGGCTCAAAGAGGTCGTTATTACTGCCTTTATCAGCAGCAAGAAACACAACTTTAACAGTTATCAGTTATCAGTTTCACTGTTCACTGTTCACTGTTCACTGGTTTAAGTCCCCCACGAAATCCCAATTCAAAATTCAAAATATGCCCTCCGGGCACGCTGCACTAACAAAATTCAAACAAGAGGATAGCCATGAGTGAATACAATGGGCGCAATCTTCAACAAGCAACTATCTCTACACCGAGAGCACTTCCAAATGAAGTGAAAGTACCGATAAAATTCCCTGTTGATAGTAGCAAGTTTACTCCATCTGTTGTCTTACAACAATCACCTTTTTGGTCACGAGCTGTCGTCTGGGGATTGATGGCGGTGACAACCTCTGCTGTCATTTGGGCAAATGTCGCGAAAATAGAGGAAGCAATTCCTACCCAAGGCAAACTGGAACCACAAGAAACTGTTAAGGAAGTACAAGCTCCTGTAAATGGGGTAGTTAAAACAGTCTATGTTAAGGATGGGCAAAAAGTCAGCCGTGGCGATTTGCTTTTGAGGCTAGATTCAACAGCGGCGCAAGCTCAACTGAAATCTTTCAAAAAAATTCGGACTACATTGATCCAGGAAAATCAATTTTACCGTACCCAAATCAATGGGCAGAATGCTCCATCTGTCAACGAGCAATCAATCACTCAACTCAAACTACCTCCAGGATTAGAATCTCTCGCCAAAAGCCGAGCCGCACTTAGTGCAGAAAATCGACTTTACCGACTTCAACTGAGTGGGATATCTCAAAGCATAAACCTCACGCCGGAGGAACAAGCTCGCTTGCAATTTAGTCAAGCGGAACTAAAATCTCGGATTGCAGCTGACAAGTTAGCAATTGAACAATCAGAAAAACAACTCGGCGAAAATCAAGCTCAGCTATCTTCTGCTCAAGATATTCGATCTGTGAATCAAACTATTCTTAATAATCTTGAATCTGTTGTCAAAGAAGGGGCAATTGCTCGTGTGCAACTGCTTAAGCAACAACAGGAAGTACGTACACATCAAGCAGATGTGGAACGGCTGATGGAAGAACAAGCGCGTTTACGGTTTGCGATCGCTCAATCAAAAGAAAAGCTGCAAAATACAATTGTCGCTGCTAAAAAGGATTTGTTAACTAAAATTGCTGACAATGAAAAACAAATTGCTCAAATAGATAGCGAGTTGAATAAGGCAATTCTCGAAAATGAAAAGAAGATTGCTGAAATCGACAGTCAAATCAGTCAATCACAAGTCACTTTACAATATCAAGAAATCCGCTCTTCTGCCGATGGAATTGTTTTTGATTTACAAGCTCGTTTTCCGGGTTTTGTAGCTAATTCTACTCAACCAGTTCTCAAAATTGTGCCTAACGATGGTTTGATGGCAAAGGTCTTTATTACTAATAAAGATATCGGTTTTGTGAAAGAGGGAATGAAAGTGGATGTGAGAATTGACTCTTTTCCTTTTAGTGAATTTGGTGATATCAAAGGTGAATTAGTTTCGATTGGTTCTGATGCACTACCACCAGATGAAATCCGTAAAGTTTACACTTTTCCTGCTAAAATTCGCTTAGAGCGTCAATCTTTGATGATGAAGAATCGGGAATTACCTCTGCAATCAGGAATGTCAGTTAGTGCGAATATTAAAGTAAGGAATCGCACTGTTATTAGCATTTTTACGGATTTGTTTGCGAAGGAAGTTGATAATATGAAGTCTATAAGATGATTTTCCTAGGATTGACAACTGGGGAGCGCGTTGATCAAGAGAAACACATTTTTAACAAAAGAACTCAGGAGTCAGGAGTCAGGAGTCAGAATGGCTCCTGTACGACTGGCGGATTCGTGATGTGATCTAAATCCCCACCGTCTACACGGGAGCCAGTACTGCAGGAGGGTTTCCCTCCGTAGCTATCTGGCGTTGTCTGCAGTTGGTTGGGGTTTGAATCCCCAACGAAGGTGATTCTGACTCCTGGATTCTGAATTCTGACTTCTTCTTCAATATTTTGAAATGTGTTTGTCTTGTCATTGAGTGGGAGTAATTACACTGCTGAAACTCCCCACACAACTATTGATGTAGATTGGGAACTCCCAACCTACATCAATAAAATCATCTTAAGTTACGGCTATGATTCATACGAATTTGCAAATGCAATCGAGCAAAACAGCGCCATCTAGACAAATCTGAAATCCCTTCCAATGTACACGTCGGTTGAGTCTTGCACGATAGCAAGTAAGTTATTGTTGTAGTAAATCCCAGTATCTAGGGCGGAACCGCCAGCTAAGTTTTCTTGTCGGAGTGAGTACTGGCTAGAAGTGCCACCAGCTTCGATGTAATCGTATTGCGACTCCCAGTCTGTAATGGTGGCATAGCCATCATCTTGGTACAATACATCGCGAAATGCATTAGCAAGACTGAAAGTATCAGATCCAGCTCCACCTGTTAAAGTGTCATATTCAGGACTACTTGCAAATCCACTGGTACCCCTAATATAATCATCTCCATTTCCACCATATAAGGTGTCGTTACCTGTATCTCCATACAAAAAATCGTTTCCATCGTAGCCCACCAGAGTATCGTTATCATCTCCACCGTGGAGGCTGTCATTACCGTAACCTCCTAGCAAGTAGTCATTGCCTTTGTCGCCATAGAGGTAATCATTACTGGTGTCATATGCAGACGGGGTGCCGCCATCAAGATAATCGTCACCATCTCCGCCACGCAGCGTGTCAGTTCCATAGCCGCCATACAAGGTATCGTTACCGCCCTCTCCGTATAAGTAGTCGTTGCCGTCGCCGCCATCCACATAGTCGTTACCCCAGTCAGCGAAAACAGTATCGTTACCGTCGTAGGCGAGAATACGGTCAGAATGCCCACTGCCATATAGAGTTTCAGAACCATTAGTGCCATTGATGTCTGCCATTTTAGTTTCTCCTTATTTATTAAAGTGATGATTCTGGTTGGTATTTGAACAGAGAGTGAAGTTTTTTCCCTGCTTCTGTCTATAACTCATCTGAAAAAGCTATGGTTTTCTGCAAAATTTCAATCAAATTACAGGAATAAATTTTTGTAAAAAAAGCTGTCAATTCTGGTTGTTTACTCAAAGTAATAATTGAGAGATTACTAATGCAAAGCGCAGTGAATATTCGCGCTGCGCAATACTTTATATTTCACTCAACTCAAACATCAAATAGCTGCTTCATAACTGCTGTTGTAACCAGCCCTCAAAAAGTTCACGAAGTAATCTTCGACGCATAGAATCATTCAACTGTGCTGGAATCAATTTTTCGAGGCGTACAATCAACAGCCATTCTTCCAAGGGCATGGGAGACCAAAGTTGACCAGGTTGACTAATTGAAAGCAATTGAGCCAGTTTTGGGTGAATAGTGCCTAGTTCAACTGGACCAATAATTCCACCAGTTTGAGCTTCTGAACCTTGTGAGTATTCGTAAGCCAGTTCGGCAAACGTCTGCTCTCGTTCTTGAAGGCGAAAGTAAAGTTCTTCAGCAATACCTTTATCTTTAGTCCGAATCAAAGAATAGATGACTTGATCGAGCTGGCTTTTGCGTTTTAAAAAGTAAGACTCTAGTTTGTTACCCCAAGTTGCACGCTTAAATTTTTCAATTTTCAGCATCCGCACAATCAAGGCTTCTCCTAAGTCATTTTGGCTGTTGCAATAACGCTCTAACCAAGCTTGTTGTTGAATGTCTGAGGTTAGTTGATTTTGCTGATAAAATTGGTGGTAACCAACAGCCGTTTCTTCAGGAGTGCATTCGATACGAGCAATGGCTTGGTCAATAATACTCTCACGCAACAATTGGGGCAGCATTTGGTAGCTGGTTAGCAGTGGAATGACTTCCTCAGCTGTAATTGTTCGTTTCCCAAGTTGTAAAACTGTTGTCATATCTGCTTAGCTTCTCAATTTTGTAAGCAAGATCCGGATTTAAGCCCCCGGATTTATACGTGGGGTTCTTAATTTCTCACTGTGCGAATGCCGTACCTTATGAATTAAGCGAAGGAGGTGACTGGTTTAATTCAGCACTTATGCAACTCAGTTTAAGAGCAGTTGTACAGTAATTATTTTGCATGGTGGGTCAAAGATGTAGATTTCATAGATGTAGATTGGGAAGCCCCAATCTACATCTACAGAGTCATCCTTAGTTGCAGCTAGAACTCGTAAGATGCATACAAATTCAATCCTCCACAACAGTTCTGTCTAGACGAATCTGAAGTCCCGTGAAAAGTTCACGTCGGTCGTGTCTTGCACAACAGCAATCACATTTTCAGGCGTCTGAGCCCCATAGTAAATAAGGGTATCTGTAGCGGAACTACCTTCCCAGTTGCCCGTGCCAAGTGAGTAGGAGATACCATTGTATGATTGTGTATTAGCATTGCCAGGGACTTCTATCCAATCATATGCGCCATTGAAGTCCGTAATGGTAGCGTAGCCATATCCTTGGTAGGAGACTCCCCACCAGCCACCAAGAACGAAAACGTCAGACCCTGCTTCACCTTTTAAGGTGTCATATTCCGTGCCGGTGGTTGCATAACCATCAAGACGATCATCTCCATCTCCGCCCCACAGGATGTCGTTGCCAGCCCCGCCATATAGTTTATCGTTGTCTGCCTCTCCAAACAGAACATCGTCGCCATTATCACCGTATAGAACGTCATTACCTGTACGACCCAAGATCGTGTCATTACCGTCACCGCCATACACAGTGTCGTTGCCAGATCCGGCATCGATTATGTCGCCACCTCCTCGACCGTAGATTATGTCGTCGCCTTCTTTGCCAAAGATGGAAATGTCGGCTTGGTCAGTGCCATTTATTGATGAGTGGAAGTTACCATCTGGACCGTAGGTATCGTTGTCATTGTAGATGGTGCCGTAAATAGCAGGCATTTTAGTTTCTCCTTATTTTTTTAAGTTGGTATTTGAACAGAAGGTGAAGTTTTCTTCCCCTCCTTCTGTCTATAACTCAACTGAAAAAGCTATAGTTTTCTGCAATTTTCAAACAAAATTCTAAATATTAATTTATGTAAAAAAAATGTGAGCACGTATAGCGATCGCACTGTCATGAGTATGAGTATTTCTATTGTTTTATTTACGACATTAACTCAACTGCTGTTGTAACCAGCCCTCAAAAAGTTCACGAAGTAATCTTCGACGCATAGAATCATTCAACTGTGCTGGAATCAATTTTTCGAGGCGTACAATCAACAGCCATTCTTCCAAGGGCATGGGAGACCAAAGTTGACCAGGTTGACTAATTGAAAGCAATTGAGCCAGTTTTGGGTGAATAGTGCCTAGTTCAACTGGACCAATAATTCCACCAGTTTGAGCTTCTGAACCTTGTGAGTATTCGTAAGCCAGTTCGGCAAACGTCTGCTCTCGTTCTTGAAGGCGAAAGTAAAGTTCTTCAGCAATACCTTTATCTTTAGTCCGAATCAAAGAATAGATGACTTGATCGAGCTGGCTTTTGCGTTTTAAAAAGTAAGACTCTAGTTTGTTACCCCAAGTTGCACGCTTAAATTTTTCAATTTTCAGCATCCGCACAATCAAGGCTTCTCCTAAGTCATTTTGGCTGTTGCAATAACGCTCTAACCAAGCTTGTTGTTGAATGTCTGAGGTTAGCTGGTTTTGTTGATAAAACTGCTGGTAAGCAAAAGCAGTTTCCTCAGAGGTGCATTCGATAGATGCGATCGCTTGGTCAATAATACTCTCACGCAACAATTGGGGCAGCATTTGGTAACTACTCAGTAGTGGAATGACTTCCTCAGCCGTAATTGTTCGTTTTCCAAGTTGTAAAACTGTTGTCATATCTGCTTAGCTTCTCAATTTCGTAAGCAAGATTCTGTAAGCAAGGGGAAGACAGATAGATATGTGCTGTGCTGGCGATACATCATGCGCCAGCACCGTTTAGCATCAATTACCCTGTCGATCTGGTTTGACAGTATTGTCTGACAATGCTACCAGATGCCTTAGTTATTTGTTAGCCTTCTTACCCCTGAAGGTCTCAACCAATGTTCAAGCTGGAGGAACATAGGTGTAGTCAAAGTTAAGCGTATAGTCGGTACTGCCACTGTATTGATAGACCTGCAGGTAGTAAGAACCTCCTTGATTGATGTTGAAAATAGTGTCATTTGCAGTACCAAGATTCTGCGACTTATCAATTTCCTCACCTGCGTCAACGATGCGATTGTTATTGGAGTCTCTAATGAGTCGGATGTCAGCATCGTTGCTTAATCCAGAGAGAGTAATACTACTAATTGTATCAGAACCAACAGAACCACCAATGCGAAGGAGATGGAAGTAATAAAGATCACTAGTGTTGCTATCACCTAAAGATCCATTAAAGGTCTGATCCTGAAATATTCCAGTCCAGTCACCTGCTGTAAATTCCTTAGAGAGAAGGTTACTAGGTGTAGTTGAGTAAGAGCGAGTGGTCGATAGTCTCAGATCGTAATCGGTACTATTGTCATTAAATGAATAGACTTTAGCAATGTAGTTACCTGCTTCCGCTACGACATTAATCGCTTCATCATGAGCCTCATTATACCCAAAAGTTGAATTTTGAATCCACGTGTCTACCCCGTCATCAATCACACCATTGTTGTTAACGTCCCGATATAGTACAACATCAGCATCAGCGCTCGTCCCAGTAAGAGACAGGTTGATGTTACCGGGACTATCCAGCCTAAAACGGTAGGTGTCGTAGGGTTCACTGCTGTTGACGGAGTGATGCTCGACAGGTGTTGGTGTTTCACTAAGTGTACCAAGGTTAATATTTTGGATTGCCATTTCATTCCTTCCTGAAAATGTTTAGGTATCAATTAACTGGTTTAATTCAGCACTGACGCAACTCAATTACTGATACATCACAGCTAGTAGTGAATGAGCAGTTCAGTCAAAACCCTATTCATCTGTAGTTGTGACGTGCCTCGATTGCGTAATTTCAAAACAGCTGTTGTAGGTTAGTATTTGAACAGAGGGTTAAACCTTTTCCTCCCTTCTGTCTATAACTCAACTGAAAAAGCGATAGTTTTCTGCAAAATTCCAAATATTAATTTATGTAGAAAAGTAGTAAATTCTGGTACAGATAGTTCTTGCTCCTTATTGCTCAATTCAACGAGATCAACCCATCACTAACCAATTTAGCGAGCTGCGAGAGCAGCCAGCTTTTAAAAAGTTCATTGAGCAGTTGCTGGCGCATGGCTTGGTTGAGTTGAACTGGGATCAGTTTTTCTAGTCGCACAATAACTACCCATTCCCCTAACCGGGTGGGAGGCAAAAGTTGACCAGGTTGACTAATTTCTATTGACGAGTGCAGGACATCCCATAAACACTACCATTCCATTTTGAAAAGCCACTAGCATAGCGCTGATCCCATGTATGTATTGCTAAAAACCACTGCGTTTGATTGCTCTGAACAGATAGAGGCAGTACATGATCTTTGCGATCAGTAGGAGGATCGATTGAAGGATCGTAAGGTCTTTGTATAACAGCCCAAGAATTATCACCTATTTGCCCTATGACCGAATCATAATGCAGCCAGAACCTTACCTGTACTGGAGGTTGACCGTCGTTATTACAGATCCATGTTCCTACCCAATCTGAGGCTGTTAGTGCTTCCGCTTTTTGAGTGGTTGATAAACAAAGACTTGCTACATTTATTACACTCAGCCCTAAGAAAAGTGGTACTAGACGGGTGATTTTTTTCATCCAAGCTTTTCTGGTGGCGTAGATACTACTCATTATCGTCTTTCCTTACTTAGTGTACTTATTTTGGTCGCTACAGTTAAGTTTCCTTTCCCTCCTTCTGTCTATAACTCAACGAAAAAGCGATCATTTTCTGCAAAATCTCAAATATTAATTTCTGTAACAAAAGCAATAATTTCTGGCTGTTTAGCCAAAGTAACAATTGAGATATGACTAATGCAAAGCGCAGTGAACACTCACTCAGCGCAACACCATCGGTTCATCATATTGGAGCACCTAATCTGATGCTCCACCTGGTTGTTTAGAGAATGAAAAACAATCATGAACACTTTAGTAAAGAGTTGCACTCCCAGTAGCACTTTCATGACTATGGATGAGCGACTCAAACAACTTGTCCAACAGGCGCAACGATATGCTCCTGAGTCTGAAGAACGAGAGTTGGCGTTAACTCGGCTCGTTGATGAAATATTGCGATCGCCTAAGGGGCGGCTCCCAGAGGGAGCATCGCGCAAAGTTGATCGTCCACCTATCGCTCAACCTCTATTTAGTATTTCTAAGGAAATTTACGAACAATTACGAAAAAAACTTTTTCATAACATTGATGAGAAACTTAATAATTACAACCCAAGATTTCTTCCTGTGAGGGCATGGATAAACGATTTGCGGAATCGGACTTATCAAGAAGTCCTGAACGATGAACAACTCAAAAAACTGGCACTAGAAGCCCAACAACACCCACCACTAACTGAGTTACGGCAGTATGCTTTAGGGGAACTGGTTGAGGCAATTCGTCTATCGGGCAAGCTTGCTCACCCGCATCGACAAAGATTCTCGCCTCAGTTTTATGACCTAATTTACGAAGAAGCTGTTAACAAAACACTAGCTTATATTTGCCGAAAAATTAATACTTATGACCCTGATAGAGGTAACAGAAAGTTCATGAACTGGGTAAATTTTCGATTGGATCGCTCTATTATAGAGTCCTATCATGAACTCAGAGATCCCAGGCTCCGAGAATTACCTTCACTCTCTGATTTAGAGATGATACCACAGCAAGAAGAACCACCTTCATTATTTGAGATAATTCGTGAAAAAATAGAAGAAGATAGTGAAAATCTTTTTAAGCAAGCTCATATCAAAAATCGACCAGATGCTAATTTTAAAGCTATAGCTTTGGCGAGATTTTCTGGAAAAAGCTGGGACGAGATTTCAGCAGAATTTCAAATTTCAATATCAACTCTAAGTGTTTTTTATCAGCGTTGTTGTAATAAATTTCGCTCTCAGTTTCGAGAATAGTGCAAATGAACTATCTGTTTAATAAAACTGAGACTTCAAGAGCGAGTATTATGGCTTGGCACCTTCTTAGCATTCAACATAGCCTTTGGTTAAGTTGCTCTGCGTTTTTACACCAGGAGTACGGAAAATATGTAAAGCTTTTGTGAGAAAATATTATTGTTTTCATGAAAACAATCCAGACAACAGTGAAATTACAGCTATTCGTGTTTGGATGATATGTATTATTCCCAAATACACCAGAAAATTAAGGTCGGGAATAAGTTACGCCGACAATCCGGTTTGGCTATGAGTGCTTCCGTTGGCAATAACTCCTCTACCTACTGGACAAGCAGGGATATGTTAAGAAATATTTTCTCCTAAACAGTGTGTTGAGGGAGATTGAAGGTACAGCATTATGGGAAGCATCCCAACTTTGCCAAAATACCCCTGTCATTATGTTAGCGCAGCTCCTCGCTCTGCAAAGCGCGTAACGAAGTTGAGCGAAGCATCTTTTGGTTAACCAAATTTTCAAGATATTTGAATAACTTTTATGACGAGAGGTTTTGAAATGATGAAGACAATGAAATTATTGATGGCTACAGCCTTTGCTACAACTACCATTGTTGGAACTTGTATAGAATCAGTGGAAGCAGCAAGTTCTAGAGGTACTGGAAATGAACCTTCAGGGAGTAAGATAAACATTGCAGAGGTAAGGTATAAATTTCAAATTTATACAATAGATTTAGCAGGTAATCCTAGAAGAGATCAAGATGATAATTTAACTAACAACCTAGGTCTCTTTCCTGGTGCTATTGAGAATTTCACAGGTAGAATAGCTGATGCAAATGAAGATGTGAAGCCGGGAGGATACTTTCCAGAATTTGTAGAAGAGAAGATAACAGAACCTTCCACATTAAATTTGAAGGCGATTTTAATTCCTGATGATAGGAGAATTGAATATATTTTGAGCGGTGAAGCTCTAGATAGCAGAGGAATAACAGAATTAGCTTTAATAATACGTAGTTTAAATGACATTGACAATTATAGTGGAATATACGACTTTGAAGACATAGATGATCCTATACAGGCTGTTAATTCTCTAGAGTATATAATCAATAACCAATTATTAGGTAAAATCAATGAAATTCGTGTTAGTTCTAAAACAGTTTCATCTACAGAGCTTATAAATCAAAATATTTTAAGATCTGGTGTAATAAAAGTTGAAAAAACAAATGACAGAATAGTTCAAGTCCCTGAATCTAGTGCTACCAATAGTTTATTAGCTTTAGGCGCTTTAGGTATGGGCTTTTTCCTAAGTACAAAACGAAATAAACTCAACAGGAGTCACCCATGAAACTATTTCCTATTATTTTGTTAATCAATGGAAGTATCTTTATCAATTTGTTAGCTTCCCATTCCACTCAAGCACAAATTGTTCCAGATACAACTCTGCCTGAAAATTCTGTTGTCACAATTCAGGACAAGACCATTCAGATTGATGGAGGAACCAGGGTAGGAAATAATCTCTTCCATAGCTTTGAAAAGTTTTCTGTCCCTACTGGAGATACCGCTTTTTTTAACAATATCAAAGAAATCCGTAACATCCTCTCCCGTATCACCGGTAACTCCATTTCTGAGATAAATGGCATTATTAAAGCGAATAACGCTGCTAATCTATTTCTAATCAACCCCAATGGCATTATCTTTGGTTCTAATGCCCAATTAGATATTGGTGGCTCTTTTCTAGCCAGTACAGCAAGTAGCATTATCTTCGCTGATGGCTTTAAGTTCAACACCTCAGCTACTCAGACTAAGCCTTTATTAACTATCAGTGCTCCTATAGGTCTGGGTTTTGGAGAAATGCCAAAAAGCATTGTTAATCGTTCAATTGTCAACAGTGATGACGATTTAATCGGACTCAGAGTGGCACCCAATCAAACCCTAGCGCTTGTCGGTGGTGATGTACTAATAGAAGGGGGGTATCTGTCCACAAAAGGAGGACGAATTGAGTTAGGAAGTGTTGCAGGTAATAATGTAGTCAGCCTGACTCCCATAGACCAAGGCTGGGTATTAGGCTATGAAGGAATCCAAAACTTCCAAGACATTAACTTATCTCAGGCAGCTTTTGTCGTTAGTGACGGTGATAGTAGTGGTGATATCCAGATTCAGGGAAGGCGTGTCACACTTACGGAAGGTAGTCAGGTTGCTGTTATTGCTCGAACTGAAGGTCAAGCAGGAAATTTGACAGTAAAAGGTTCTGAATTATTAAAACTGGAAGGTAACTCAGTAGATGCGGGATTTGACTTTAGCGTTCCGACTCTTCTGTTCAATGACGTTTATGGGAAAGCTACAGGGGAACAAAGCAAACTAACACTTGAAACTGAACGATTAATTGTCAAGAATGGGGCACAAATATCAGCTGGCAATTATGGCGCAGGTAGAGGAGTGAATTTGAAGATAAGTGCTTCGGAAGTACAACTAGAGGGTGCGTTCATTGATGCAGATAAGAAGATTCCTAGTGGTCTGTTTGCTAGAGTTCAAGAGAATGCTACAGGCAATGGTGGAACACTAACAATTGAAACTAAAAAGCTAACAGTAAAAAATGGGGCGCAGGTATCAACTGAAACTCTTGGATCGGGTCATAGTGGAAATTTAGAAGTTAATGCCTCCGAGTCAATAGAACTGATAGGGACAATACCAGGAATTAATGATCCTAGTGCTTTGTTTGCTGGTGTTAAGGATAAAGCGACAGCTACAGGCAATGGCGGAAATTTAACTATTAACACTGGACAGCTAATTATCAAGGATGGGGCACAGATAGCAACTACTGCTCAGAATCAAGGTCAAGGAGGAATTTTGACTATCAAAGCCTCAGACTTTATTCTCTTAAGTGGAAATTCACCATTAGCAGAATTCAGAGGTAAGGGTAGAAGTGGCATTTTTGTTTCAGCTGAACCAGCATTGAAAGATGAATTAGGAAACTCGATCATTACTACTGCTAATGCAGGAGATTTGAAGATTACTACAGGAGAATTGACTGTCGAGAAGGGAGCCATTATCTCTGCTGATAATTTTGGCATAGGTAAAGGGGCTAATGTTACTTTGAATGTTAATCGGTTAATTATTCAGGCTGGGGGACAGATAGGAGCAGGTTCTCTTTTAGAAAAAGATGCTGTTAATAATCAAAGAGGATCAGGAGGAACTTTAACTGTAAATGCTTCCGAATCTGTAAAGGTTGTTGGTACTGGCACAATTGGTTCTAGCTCACAACAGGTTCCCAGTAGCTTGTTGACTCAAGCTGAAGGAACGGGAAATGCTGGCGACTTAAATATTTTCACTCCTAATTTCACAGTGAAAGATGGTGCTGAAATTAACCTCAGTGCTACAGGTTTAGGAGAAGCAGGTAATTTGCAAGTAGAGGCAAATTCTGTTCGCCTCAATCACGGAACTATCAATGCAGCCACTGCCAATGGTGAAGGCGGCAATATCAACCTGCAAGTCAAAAATATACTACTCATGCAGGACAATAGTTTAATATCTGCTCAAGCTAGTAATAATGCCAATGGTGGCAATATCAACATTGATGCTGGGTTTGTTATTGCATTTCCCAATCAAAATAACGATATTATTGCCAAGGCAGAAAGAGGAGACGGCGGCAATATTAAAATCACTACTCAGGCAATCTTTGGACTAGAGGAAAGAAACTCAAACCCACAGAATAGCACCAATGACATCGATGCTAGTTCAGAATTTGGCTTAGATGGTAGTGTTTTCATAAACACACCAGATATTGACCCCACTCGGGGGTTAGTCCAGTTGCCCGTAGAACCAGTCAACGTGCAAGTGGCACAGGGTTGCCAAACAACTGGAACACAAACGGCTGGAAAACAATCATCGTTGGCTTCCACTGGCAAAGGGGGATTAGCTATTAACCCTTACGAACCGCTGAGTAGCAGTAATATTTGGGAAGATGTACCAGTGTCAACACAGACGGGGACAAGTAGACAAAGGGAAAGCGTAGCAACTGTGCCGGACAAAATTGTAGAGGCGCAAGGGTGGGTGATAAATGAAAAAGGGGAAGTTTTTCTCGTGGCTGAAGATAGTCGCTGTAGTCTGCGGTGACATGCTCCCACAGCATCATCTACTTGAGGTGTACCGCCGAATACTGAGATTCATCTTTTTAACAATTTTGGGATTAATTACAACTTTATCTGTCCCACTTCTGCTAGCTCAAGGGGTTGCAGGAAATAATTATGCGATACGCGTAGCGTCAAGCCCCCGGCTTATCGCTCATATGCAAGCGATCGCCCCAACTTCCAACACCCAAACATTACTACAACAAGGTATAGAACTTTACAATACAGAACGATTTTCCGAAGCAATAGGAGTCTTTCAGCAGGCATTTGCCAACAGCCAAAAAGATAACCTCAATCAAGCGCTGGTACTGCGTTATCTTTCCTTAGCTTATCAACACTTGGGGCTGTGGGAGGAAGCAGAAAAGGCAATCTTGCAAAGTCGTCAGTTGCTGGAAAATCAGAAAAACACAACTAACACCCAGGCTTACTTAGACGTTCTGGCGAAAATTTGGAACACTCAAGGTCGTCTGCAATGGGCAAGGGGACATTGGTCTGTTGCTCTAGAAAGCTGGAAGCAAGCAGAAGCTAGCTACCAACAAGCTGGTAATCGTGCGGGTGTCGTTGGTAGCTTAATTAACGAAATAACAGCATTACAATGGTTAGGTTTAAGCCGTCAAGCACTTGCAGGATTGAGCCATCAGCCATTAGTGGACTTTCCAGACGTTGAGCAAGTGATAAAGCGGATAGAGCAAATTATACAACAGGAATCAGATCCCAACCTCAAAGCCTCCCAATGGCAGAGTCTTGGTGAAGTTCTCAGACGTATTGGCAATCTTTCAATGTCTGAGAAGTCCTTACAGAAGAGTTTGCAAGTGGCTCAAGAATTTCAACTGAATAAAGCTGCTAACTCTGCACGGTTGGAGTTGGGTAATACCAAACGCGCTTTAGCTAACAGAGCTATAGTCATTAATAACCAAGAAAACGCTAAAAATAATATTCGTGATGCTATCAATAATTATCAACAGGCTGCTGCATCTCCTAGTTTCCGACTCCAGGCTCAACTAAATCTATTTAGCCTCTGGGTGGAAACTGGGGAATGGTTGGAAGCTGCCAAACTGCAACCTCAAATTCAGCAGTCGTTAGCTAGCTTACCTGCCAGTACAACAAATGTCTACGCCAGACTCAACTTTGCCCGGAATCTGACTTGTTTTCTACCAAGTATTGACAAAAAATCAGTTTTATGGTTAAGCTGCACTAGCTTAAAGCAGCTCAGAGAACAGCCCTCAAAGCCAAGCGAAGAAATCACATCTCCTCCCTCATCGCAGGAAATCGAACAGATGATAACCACTGGGATTCATGTGAGTCGTAGTTTGAAAGATCGCAAAGCTGAATCCTATGCTTTAGGACAATTGGGTGAACTTTACGAGTTAACTGGAAAGTTTTCAAAAGCTCAAGATTTGACTCAGCAAGCTCTTTTGTTAGCGGAGGAGATTCAAGCACCTGATGTTCGCTACCGTTGGGAATGGCAGTTGGGACGTTTATGGGAAAAACAAGGGAATAGACAAAGAGCGATCGCTTTTTATAAAAATGCGTTTAACTCCCTCAAGTTCGTTCGCAATGATTTACTCACCATCGATACTGATGTACAGTTCTCTTTTCGGGAAAATGTCGAACCTATTCACCGCCAGCTAGTTGATTTGCTATTACAGACTGAGGATAACTCTCAACTAAACCCAAAACTAAACCAAGAAATTTTCAAAGATGCCATTTATGCGATCGACTCTCTCCAATTAGCTGAACTGGAAAATTTCCTCAATTGTAACCTGAGCCAAATAGTGCGGCTGAACCTGGATGATGACAAGTTAGATTTGAAAGCAAAATTGGACAAGTTAGATCCGAATACAGCATTTATTTATCCAATCATTCTAGAAGATAGATTAGAAATCATACTCTCGTTACCCAAGCAAAAGTGGATTAAATACACAACTTCTATAAGCAGGAATACGTTAGAATCTAAGCTCAATGAATTGCGGGGATATCTGACACGAAATGATTCTGGTCGCGATGAATATGAGCCTTTATCTCGTCAACTCTATGATTGGCTGATTCGACCAGCTGAGAAATACTTGAACTCAAACCAAATTAAAACCTTAGTGTTTATATTGGATGGTTCCTTACGAGATATTCCGATGGTTGCTTTGTGGGATGGTAAACAGTATCTTGTGCAGAAGTACGCTGTCGCGATCGCTCCAGCACTGCAACTGTTAAGTCCCAAGCCTTCAGAAAAAAAACAGTTCAAAGCTCTCATTGCAGGTTTGACCAAAGGTAGCACATTTTCTATTGAGGGAAGCATCTTTAATTTTCAGCCACTATCAAATGTCAAAAATGAAGTAGAGACAATAAAACAAATTTTGCCTACCTCTGAAGAAATGCTCGACGAGCAGTTTCAAACCAAGAATTTACAAAGTAAGCTTTATTCATCTTCTTACCCCATAGTTCACTTTGCAACTCATGGTCATTTCAGTTCTAATCCACAAGAGACATTTATTCTAAGTGCGCCAAATGTTCCTATCAATTTAAATAAGTTACAAGAATTACTTCAAACTAGGAAACAAAGTAGACCTGACGCGATTCAATTACTTGTCCTGAGTGCTTGTCAGACAGCCACAGGAGATAAACGCGCTGCTTTGGGGCTGGCTGGTGTAGCAGTAAAAGCAGGCGCACTCAGTACACTCGCATCACTGTGGTCAGTTAACGATAAGTCCACTGCTTTGTTTATGGGTCAATTCTACCAGCATCTTGTAAAACAACAGATGACAAAAGCCGCAGCACTCAGGCACACTCAACTTGACTTATTGCAGAATAGACAAGGTGAGTATAGACATCCATTTTATTGGTCACCTTTTGTGCTGGTGGGTGATTGGCTTTGATGTTTAAACGCAATTTCCCACCTATAATTGAAAAACCAAACGCCACCGAGATAACGGCTATGCCAACAGACCATCTCAAAATCGCGTTACCAACTACCGACGAACTACCTTGTTCAGACGATATACCTGTGGATAACGAAGACCAGAACTTTGTGCCCAACTTTTTACTATTCTTGTTGAACACAATTTGGGCTGCGCGGATGGATTGGTTCTTTGGGGTAGATATGGCAGTGTATCACACCACAGGAGTGAATCCGAGAGTACCCATAGTACCGGATGGCTTTTTAAGTTTGGGAGTAGAACGGAAAAAAGGTGGAAAATCTCGTAAGAGCTATGCTGTTTGGGAAGAAAACGAAGTCGTTCCCATCATGACATTAGAAATGGTTTCCCATAGCCCAGGAGGAGAATACGACGAGAAACTAGATATTTACGCCAAACTCGGTGTGCTGTACTATGTCATTTACAATCCTGAGTATTGGCGACGCGACCAACATCAACCATTTGAAGTTTATAAGTTGGTAGATCAAAACTATCAATTGCAAATCCGCGAACCCTATTGGATGGCAGAAGTCGGCTTAGGTATTGGAAGATACCAAGCTGTAGTTGGAGGGATTCAACAGGAGCTACTGTCTTGGTATGACGAACAAGGAAACCGCTACTTAACAGCAGAAGAAATCGCACAGACAGAACGTCAACGGGCAGAACAGGAACAACAACGAGCAGAACAATTGGCGCAGTATTTGCGATCGCTTGGTATTGACCCTGATAATCTACCAAGTGAATGAAAGTATCTGTAGGGTGGGTAATGCTCACCAAAACCCAGATCTAACTTAGATTTAGTAGACATTGCCCAACGCCAAATACCTCTATCATTCTTGCACTTGTACTCTTCTTACCCGTCCTAAGTCAACTTGTTGGACAGTGCCATCATTCATTTCTATGCGAAGTGTTCCTTTCTTTGGTACTGTCAGCACAGAAGCACTGCTTCCAGCAGGAGATGATTGAGCGCCTGATAAATTAACAGCACCACGAACTTGTACTTTGTAAGAACCTATTTCCTGTCTACTAACACTAACTATTTGCGGTTTGATTCGCATTATTACAGGTATTTGGCGTCTGAATTGCAGACGTTTAACTTTTCGCTCACTCTGTGGCGAACCAATAACACAACTACCACTAGGGCTTAGGCTTGCAATTTCTTGAGCATTAGTGTCAAATAAGTCAACATAGGCTTCTACCACTCCTCCTTCTTGGCAAAAAGCATCTACAGTAACTACAACTTCTCCCGCTCCTGCCATGAAAGTGTAGAAGTGTTCGTTTAAACTATCCTTATTTATAGGACCTGTGACTTCATTTGAGGTTAGTGGCGTTGGCTTATCTCGATCTGTCGATTGAGCTTTAACTAAATTGACAGAAGTACTAAGAACTATTAATAAACAGGATGCTGTAGTTACAAGATATTTTTGAAACTGATTTTTTTGATACTTTGGATGTGTTATTTTCACTACTTTTCGCCTCAACAAGAGTTTTAGTTTTGGTCTATTTAGCAACTTGCATCAATCACTCATCGCAGGTTCTACACTTTTATGCATTGAGTAACAAAACTTCACAGCCAATTGCCAACTAAAACATCAAGTTTATTGTTTGAGAGTGCAGCATGGAACAATTTTCTCAGGAGCGATCGCTCTCAAGTCAAGATTTTGTAACAAATTAGTCCAGCCAGTATCAGCTTGCAAATTGGTATGGCGCATCTCCAACTGCAGCGCCAAAGCATCAACCCAAAACCCTTCTTTGATATATAACTCTGCACGTTCCTGTTGTGATTTTTTCTCTAATTGACGTACAAGAGTAGGACTTGGTTCTATTCGTCGTATCCATCCGTCAACACCAGCATTATTAGTTCCGTTTTTTGTGTCACAAATAATTGTAAAAAACCAGTGATACAACTTGTTTTTCTCCAATTGTTTTGGCAAGCGCAAGCTGACAATCCCCGGAATTTCTGACAGTGTTATCTGAACTGGCTTAATGACGCCATAGCCGTTTTCGTCCTGTAACGACAATCTCGCAGCGAGGGATGAATTAGATGCATAGGGTACATAAAACAAGATTGTCGGAGATTCAGCAGTACTCAAGGCTTCGCCAGTAGCAGGTACTAAAGCGATTAAATTTTTGTTTGCAGATGTTTTTGTTGCTGAACACCTACCGCGATCGCCTCCATCTATACGATTTGGTGGTCTGCCGCTTCTGGGCGGATCGGAGTTTCTTTGAGTTTGAGCTTGGATTGGTAAAAAGCCAGTTGCAAAAGTTATCAGTATCCAAGTTAAACAAATAAATGTGCGTTGAAACATAGTATAAAGTCGCAAATTTTAATAGTTTTTCTGATTTTTTGACACAATTAGGACTGATACACACGCTATTAAAAACAGTGATCGCTTCCCAATGGTAGGCTGCGGACTTATTTACGTTGCTCGTGCATAAGTCCTGACAATATAAGCCACCGAGCCACCTGTCATTACCAAAGCTAGTGCGGATGGAATCAAAGGAACCCAAACAGCTTGGGTAAAAAAGCCAAAGCAAATGCAACCATTAGCCAAAAGTGCTACTCCAATTGAGATTCCCTGATTTCGTGGTGAACAGAATGTAAGAGTTAGAATACCTCCAACCATCGACCAGCCCCAAACCCATACTGTGTTGCTTAATGATGACCAAGGCGACAACAAAGGTCTACGATCCAAGACAACATTGAGAATTTGACTGACCATTTGAGTGTGAACAATCACTCCTGGCATTTTCCCTAAAGGTGTCAGGTGCTTGTCTTTAGTACTTGCACCGACATAACCAATTAGGACAATGCGATCCTTAATCAATTTGAGCAAATCAGAATCTTGCTCGTTCAGAACTTGTGTCAGCGAGACTTGGGAAAATCGATCAGGCGAACGGTAATCGATTAGTAATTGATAACCTAGCATATCAGTGTGGGGTAGTTGGTATCCCCCAGAATAAGGTTTCAATACATCAAAGACAATAGAATTAATGGATAGGTTTTTACCTGGGTTAAACTCATAGCGCGTAGTGGCGGGAAGGTAATGGCGTATGAGCTGAAAGCTGAAAGCGTAGGGTGTTGTGCAAGGTGATTCCGCTGATCGATCCATAACCAAAGTATAGCGACGTATAGTGTCATTTGGTGGATCGTGTATAAAACCATCACTGAAGCCCAAACGTTCTGGGGGAACTTGAGGAGGAGGGTCAATTGCAGGCGCACCGTTGGACTCACCAACTTGACATATTGCAAGAGTGCGATCGCTCTTTCGTAAACGTTCAATTAACTTATCCCAACCTTCTTTCTGAGGAGTATCTCGATAAATATCCAGACCGATGACTTTTGGTTGATATTTCTCTAGTTTCGTCAACAGCTGCTCTACCGTTCGGTCACTCAGTGGCTTGCCAAATTGTTTCACGTCGTCATCATTAACGGTAACAACAAGAATGCGCTTGTCCTGTATTCCTGGATGTGGTTGCAGTCGCATAACTGTGTCATAAGCCTTTAACTCCGAATTTTGCAGTATCCCCTGCAATCGCGCTCCTATAACTAAGCTGGTGACAACTAAACTTGCTGCCAAAATTGTTTGAGCACGACGCCACAAGGACACTCTTGGGCGAGAAAGTTGTGTCAGGGGAACTGGTGTTTTAGATGCGCGTAACTCTTCCCATGTGAAAGGTACAGCTGACCGATGTTGGCAAATCACTGGTAACCAACTAGCACAGGGAAATTCATCTTCTAAACCTTGCAGTCGTTGTCGCGCTTCTTGTACCGCCTCGTACACAGGCTTCCCACTGGCAAATGCTTGCAGAAAATACTTCAAAAATGTTTGTGCTACCTTGTCTGGTACTGGCTCCCGCATGACTATCATTTGTGGGATGTGCAGATGTAGTAACTCCCAGGCTAATCCCAAACCATCACAAGAGTTGAAAATTGCGAACTGCAACCCACCTCTCACTGCTGTTTGTAAGGCATATCTGAGTTCGTCAAGGGAAAAGCTATCACTTTGGTTGAGATAAATCCGCCCCCTTTCACCCTCAGTCTGACTATGCCCTGCGAAAAATAATATATCCCAGTGTTGCTCCCAAAGCTGATCGTTTAACTCTTGACGTTGTGGTTCCACCAAAAAGGTGGTTTGTGCACCAGGTAAATTCTCTAGTTGTTGTTTGTCTTCCTCAACTTTAATGCCTTCGCTATTGCCCAGAATCCCTAGAATTCTCACTTTATTTTCATGGATAGACTTCTGCTCCTGTGGTGCGTACTCCAGAGTAGCGAGTCCAATTTCCGCAAATTTATAGCGCTCTAACAAATCCCAATGATGCCAAGGTAACTGCCATACCTGCTGGTGTTCGGTACAAATTAGCACCCGTACAGGTTCGGATGTGCTGACTCTTTCTAGCCACTTCTCGCGAATGGAGAAAAAGGACTCTGTTTTGAGCCAACTATTGAGGCGATCGCTTAACTCTTTGGCTTGAGTGCGACACTCATCCCTAAGCTTTCTTAAAGAACCATCAATTCTGACTCGTTTAGTTTTTAGCTCACGAGTCACCTTTCCCAAGCTGCGATAAGTTGCTTGCCAACCACTATACTGTTTGACAAGTTCGGGTGCGCTTGGCAACTTCCCAGTAATTTCTGTTTCAGGACGTTCACCTTCCGCGCCAATTTCTAGCGTGACTCGAAAGCCCTGTTGGAAATCACCATCTAATTTGAGGACAATTAATTTAGTCATTGGTCATTAGTCGTTTTTTACAAAAGACAAAGCACAACTAAATGACAAAATTTTCTGTGACGCTGACATCACCAAGAGCAACTTTAACACTAAAACTGTCTCCTGGCTCCCCACTAAACTCTAATTGAATACTTTGATTGTCACTTCCTGCATGGGTATTGATGACTGCTTCTCCATTTTCATCAAGCACTATGAGTTGCAAATTCGAGGGTAGATATGTATAACCTTGTGGGGGTTGCACTTCCACGCTGATGTCTATTTCCACCTCAGATGCTTGGCTAATTGCTACAATCATAGCGACTGCTTGATTCGGCGTTCCCAATGAAATCAGCTTGCACCGCTTAACTTCCACAGCTTTTCTAAAGCTGAAGGAGAGCTGAGTTGCTTTTGGATCTAAAATGGCATCTAAGGCTTGCCAACTAACTTCAAAAATATTCTCAAACCATTTGCTTAGGTTGATTGCGGGTCTAATTTGATTCAAGTGTCTGGGCAATTCTTCGAGCGATCGCAACTGGCTCAAAGGTAACTCAAAGGATGTCACCTTTTCCACAAATCCCAGCAATGTTGCTTCTCGCAATGATTCAGAAAGCTGCACTGCAACGTAGCCAATCCGTTCTGACCAGACTTCTGCGGGAATACAGACAACTTCTGTATTAGGTAACACTGGTCTACACTCCAATTTACCACGATTTTTCACCACTAAATCGGCAACATCCATCAGCATCTGCATTCCAGGGTTGCAACTGTCGCTTGTCTCCCAGTCCGTTTCAAATCCTCGGCACTGTAGATAAAAATTCACTGCATACACTGCCAGAGTATTCAGATAAACTTGTTTGGCTTTTTGAGGATTGACTTGGTAACGTCGAAACTGTTCTGCTCGTGAATGAGCTGATAAAGCAAGCGGAACAGCGAAAGTCCAGGACTCAATTTTAGGGTTCATGGTTGATTGAGGAACGTTCATACTAATTGTCTCTAATGGATTGAACTTTCAAGAAATACAGGGAACGCTTAACAGGGAACGCTTAACTCTGAAGAAACACTCTTGAGGAAGGGAGGGAGAGAGGGAGAGAGGGAGAGAGGGAGAGAGGGAGAGAGGGAGGGAGAGAGGGAGAGAAAAGTTAATACTCAATAACTCTTTTCCCACACTCCCACACTCCCACACTCCTTTTTTCCTTTCTTCCCATCAGCCTCTCCTTCTTACCTGTTCTATATATATTGTTTGAAGTTTGGACGAAAGTTTTTGCAGCAACGTTGAAAGAAACTACTCAAAGTTGGCAGTGGAATTCCCAATTTTCTGGAAATATCTTGCCAATTATCTCCGGATAATCTTGCCAATGCTATTGTAGAAAAGTTTGCATCTGGTCTATTTTTTATATGTGCCTTTTTAAAAATATTTTCATAGTCTTTTTCTAAGTACTCGCGAAGATTTTCATACAGAAAATGCGTTGTTTCTTCTGGCTGAGCAAAGGCTTCTAAATCAAGAAAGGAAGGCAATGTAATGATATTTTTTGGGTCAAATGGCTGAGAGGTTTTTAATAGAATTTTATCTAATCTAAAATTCACCCAATTCATAAATTTTTTCTCACCTCTTTCTGGATCATAATAGTCAATTTTTTGACAGACATAGGTCAAAGTTTTATTAACTGCTTCGTCATAAAGTAGTTCATAAAACTGAGGAGAAAATCTTTCTCTATGAGGATGGCAAAGCCTACCATAAAGCCGAATTGCCTCAACTAGTTCTCCTAGAGCATACTGACGCAACTCAGTATGAGGTGGGTGACGTTGAGCGAAGAGTGCTAAATGTTTCAGTTGAACATCATCCAGGATTTCTCTAAAAGCTTGATTCCGTAGGTTATTAGTCCATATCCTCACATTTGTCTGTTTCAGATTGTACTGGTTGATTTGTTCATCAATGTTACACAACAGCTGCTGTCGGACTTGTTCGTAAATTTTTTGATAAACGCCAAATAGAGGTTGATTTCCTAGTGGACGGCAAATTTTGCGCGATCGCAGGATTTCATCAACCAACTGTGTCAAGACTAACTGTCGCCCCTCAGTGTGAGGAGCGTGCTGTTGCACCTCTGTTACTAGTTGTTCGAGTCGTTTATCCATAGTCTTGAAAGTAGCACTCTCGTTGCAACTCTTTAACTAGAGGTTGCTGCGGTTTAGAGGTTAGAAAACGTTGCTTCAACAACCCCATGCTCAGATAATCTGACTTTTCACGTCATATAGTTAAACGACAAAGGTTAAAGAGAAAAGGGCAGCCTTTACCCCTTGATCCTAAAGCCGCTTTTAAGATGAACCGTGAAAAGTAAGTTAGAGAATGGGTTCGTTAAACCTTCACTGTCTTTGCTGCGTGCGTCTTGTGTCTTACACACTTTCCTTGTCCCCAGTCCTTTATCGGGTTTGGTGAACCAAGGTACGTTGTAAGCTCGAATCATAATCCTGTGATTGTAACTCCACGTATAGCGCCAGTAATTATGTGTTTTTTTACAAAAATTAATATTTGAACTGATAAAGTTGCTTATTTTGCTTGTACAAGTCCCACATCTTTTGCCCACTAACTACATCCCCTACACCCTTACACCCCTAGTTCTTGACACTGGAACTAACTTTTGAGTAATTTACTTGTAATGGTGCAAAATATCACCTAAAAAGAAAGGTGAAGACAAAAACTGTCTTCACCTTTACTCCTCAAGTTAGAAAGTATAAACAGAAATTTTCTGGAAGCGCACTTCGGAAAGTGGCTTGTCTTGATAAGTCGTCACTAACGTAATCCGGAATTGATTAGACCATTTACCTTGTTGCTGTAGCGCCTCCACAACGTTAGTTGCTTCCAAGACAACTGTCGGTTTTGGATGCTTCTCACCAGTGTCATGGTTACCATGTTCGTGAGCCATGTGTTGGTGTTCAGAGTGTTCTTCAGCATGTGAGTGATTATGAGGTTCCATTGCGAACAACCCTATGGTTCCAACATAATTCTCTTGTAATGGTGCTGAGTTATCATCCGGCAGATTGAGGTATACCTCATAATTCACGCCAGGGGGCTTGTCATATTCAATACCTTCAAAGACAAGCATAACTCTCTGCTTTTCCACTGGTAAGGCAGTGAATGCTGCTCTTTGTGGGATGGGAGAAATTGAAAACTCAGCTGCATTTGCTGTTAACTGAATAACTTTTCCTTCAGGTGTAGATCCAAGGAATTGAGGCTGACTTGGGCGTGGTGCAATAAATGACACGGTAGGTGGTGGAGGAGGTGGAGTCATCGGCTTATCGTCGTAAACATAATCCAACTGTGAAGCTGTATCTAAGATATCTTTACCTGACATTTCCTGTCTTTGACCATTTTCATTAAAGAAGATAAACCTACTATTCATCCATGTTGAATTATTGACTGGATTAGAACGACCCTGACCTTGGTTCAACCACTGCTCCCATAATCGATCAATGTTGGAGTGATGTAGCCAGAAAATTGGATCACGAGCGGCTAACAAAGGATCGCTCATCCAACCTCCTCCTCCTATATCCCCATGAATGACATTGTGAGGCTGGTTTTCCATTTGTCCTGTAACATTAGGATTAGCAAACTGTATTGGTCCAGACACTACGCCTCCACCAAAGGAAGGAGCCAAAGAACCTATATCGGAGAAGAAATTTACAAAGCTTAATGCACGTCTATAGTCAACCGAGTTTGCTGGTAGTGCTTGCCCTTGATTGATTTGGTTTCTCCGCTGACTCACATACAACGTATTTGAACTATTTGCAGGAATGCGAAACGGCTCTGGTAAAACACTCTGATTTCGCTCAGAATAATTCCAGTAGGGAAGTGAAAACTTAGCATCTCCTGAAGCAGATCGCACAATTCGCTCGAAAAAGTAAATATACATCCGATGCCAAGACAAGAAGAAGAAGCTTCGGTGCTGACATTGATTCCAAAATTGATTAAAGGTAGGATTCCTCAGTGAAGTGCCGTGAATGTTTGCCTGGAATATCCATCCAGTTGTATCGTTTGGATTGACATTGGAACGGGCTTTCATCACCTCCACACCCCTACGATATGCGGCAATTTCTGAGCCACCACTCTCTAATATCCTGTAAATATTGCGACGAATCTGCATAAGTTACTTGCTAAGTCCTATTTACCAATTGCAAAATCTCTAGTTTTGCGCTATTAAATTAACACTCAAAATGAGTTTATTGTTTTACTGAAAAAGTCAACCTTTTGTAACAATTCTTGATTTTTTAAGAAACACAGGGAATAGGGAACACTTCAACAAGCTCCCAGCCACTTCGACTAGCAAGAGTGCTAGTCAGGGCGGCGCAGTGCATCGCTCTTAACAGGGTAGAAGGGAGATGGTGTTTCTTTATGATGTTGCTAGCGGTGAGTGAGGGAACGGGTAAGCGAGAAATTTCCCTCCCTCTGTTACTCTCTGTATTTCGCTCCTCTTTTTCCTTATCCTCATGTCTTCTTTTTTGCTTGACATTATAAAACGTTTAAAGCATCAAACAAACTTATTGTTTATCACAAGGAAAGAGGAAAGAACCTGATGAAAGATTAAATTTTCCACGACGACAGTAAAAGAAGTTTGCCTAATAAGAAAAATTTGCTCACTATATTGTTAACATTCGTAAAATTGGAGTGTTAAGGACTATAAACATGATAATAACCTAGCTAAACTAGCAATAAGAGCATTTGTACTGTTACTTCTAAAAAAAGGTGTGGTGCCTAATCCTCAATGATTCCAATCCAACTCACCCTCAAAAACTTCCTCAGTTACTGTGACACGACTTTAGATTTTCGTGGGTTACATACGGCTTGTATTTGTGGTTCCAATGGCGCTGGAAAATCTTCCCTACTCGAAGCTATTACCTGGGCAATTTGGGGTGAAAGCAGAGCTCCTTCAGAAGATGATGTTATCCATACAGGTGCAAAAGAAGTTAGAGTTGATTTCATCTTTGAAGCAAACCAGCAAACATATAAAGTAATTCGCACGCGATCGCGTGGTGGAAATGGTGCTCTGGAATTTCAAATACAAACACCTACTGGGTTTCGCGCACTGACTGGCAAAGGCATAAGGGCAACGCAAGATTTAATTTTAGAACATATTAAGCTGGATTACGACACTTTCATCAATTCAGCATACCTGCGTCAAGGTCGTGCTGATGAATTTATGCTGAAGCGACCAACTGAGCGTAAGGAAATATTAGCAGAGTTATTAAAACTTAATCAGTATGATGAATTAGAAGAACGGGCAAAAGAACTCTCACGTCAGTTTAAAGCAAGAGCCGAAGAGTTAGAGCGCCTTTTGGATTCGTTAAAATCTCAACTGCAACAGCGTGAAGCAACTGCTCAAAAACAAGCTGAGTTAGAAGGGCAAATCAATCAACTACAACAAGTACAAGCCTTTGAAAATATTCAATTACAAAGTTTGCAAGTTGTCCAGCATCAGCGACAAAACTGGGAACAACAACTCAATTTTGTTAGGCAGCAGTATCAAAATCTGACTCAAGACTGCGATCGCCTTCAACAAGAACACTCAGCAATTGACAATCAGCTATCTTCTTTAGAAGAACTCCTAACTCAAGAAGCTGAAATTAAAGCCGGGTACAATCAATACCAAATTCTGCAATCTCAAGAAGAAGCAATGGGCGCTAAATTTGAAGAGCACACTCGCGCCCAACAAGCACGACAACAAAAGCAACAACAACTCACTCAACAAATTAACGAAATTGAACGGCAATTACAACACGCAGAAGCACAACTCGCGGCTTTACAGCAACAAGAGCAAGAACTTCGGCAAACTCTGAGCAAGTCAGATGAAGTCGAAGCTGCAATAGCACAACTTGCAACTGCACGCAACCGTGTTGCTCAAATGGATCAGTTGCAACTACAAGTAGCTCCTCTTTTGCAACAACGAGTCACATTACAAAGTCAACTGAATCGTGCTCATGCTGGTTTAATGGCTCGATTTGAACAACTCCAAGCAACAGAGAACCAACTCCAACGTCAGCACAGACGCCAACCGCAACTGCAACAAGCAGTGATCGAAGTGGCAATGCAGATTTCGGAACTGGAAAAGAAGCGAGTTTATCTGCAACGAGTGCAGGAAAAAGGACAGGAAAGACGTCACCTGATCGAACGTTTGCAAGCGCATCAACGGGACTTTGAAAAACTACTGGGAGAACTTCAGCAAAAGCTGCAAATGCTTCAGAACCCTAATGCTATCTGTCCTTTGTGCGAACGTCCTCTAGACGAACATCACTGGAACCGTGTGGTAGACAAAACGAAAGTAGAGTACAAAGATGCAGAGGATGAGTTGTGGATAGTTCGAGAACGAATGGCTGTTTCAGACAGAGAAATTCAGGTTCTCAGACAGGAATATAAAGAAATATCGCAACAATTGTCTCCTTACGATAGCTTACGTGAACAAAGAGGGCAATTGGCAGCACAGTTGGAGGTGACAAGTGATGTTGAGCAACAGCTACAACAAATTGTCGCCGAAAAGCAGCACTTGGAGCGATCGCTCCAAATGGGTGACTACGCCCACGACACACACGCCGAACTCCAGCAACTCGAACAATATTTACAACAACTCAACTATAATGAACAAGACCACGCCCTTGCTCGTAACGAAGTCGAGCGGTGGCGATGGGCAGAGATTAGATTAAGCCAAATAAAAGACGCAACTAAGCGTCAAACACAATTAGCCGCACGAAAACCAGAAATTGAGGCACAAATTACCCAATTACAAACCAAAATCCAGCAAGAAGCCACTGAATCTGAATGTGCCAGACAAATCGCCGCCCTTGAGCGCCACATGACTGAAATTGGCTACGTGTCAGAACAACATAACAATCTTCGTATAGCTGTACGCAAAACTCAAGCTTGGGAATTACGCTATCAACAGCTTGTCGGTATACAGCAGCAGTATCCCCAACTCAAAGCAAGATTGCAAGAGTTAGAAGTTTCTTTACAGGCAAGATTGACAGAACGACAAAGATATAATTTACAAATCGAAAGCATCGTCCAACAGCTAGAAGAATCAGCAAACCCATCTGCTCAAATTCAAACATTAGAGCAGCAGATAACATCACGCAGACGACAACTTGATGAACAAATTGCCCAGTTAGGACGCTTGCAGCAGCAGTCTCACCAACTGGAAACTTTGCAAATTCAGTACGATCAACAGCAGCAGCAACTCCAAGAAGCAAAGCGACAACACCGTATATATCAGGAACTATCACAAGCTTTTGGTAAAAATGGTATCCAAGCATTGATGATTGAGAACGTCTTACCTCAATTAGAAGCTGAGACAAATCAACTACTTTCGCGATTGAGTGCGAATCAGTTACACGTTCAATTTGTCACACAAAGAGCCGGAAAGAGTGGTAAGGCAAGCAAGAAAAATGCCAAGCTGATAGATACGTTGGACATTTTGATTGCAGACGCCAGAGGGACGCGGGCTTATGAAACTTACTCTGGTGGGGAAGCGTTTAGAATTAACTTTGCAATTCGTTTAGCTTTGGCGAAATTATTAGCGCAGCGGGCGGGGGCGGCGTTGCAATTGTTGATTGTGGATGAAGGATTTGGGACACAAGATGCAGAAGGATGCGATCGCTTGATTGCAGCGATTAATGCGATCGCCTCTGATTTTGCCTGCATCTTAACCGTAACTCATATGCCCCATCTCAAAGAAGCTTTTCAAGCCCGGATTGAAGTGAATAAAACACAGAGTGGTTCGCAAGTACGATTAATGATTTAATCAACAATTACTATACATCTGATACCAATTCTCCATGAATATGCACTTAATGTTTTTTAAACGAACCGCCAAGACG
>NZ_CAWPKW010000219.1:0-61214 GCF_963888615.1 Brasilonema octagenarum UFV-OR1
CTTTTGGGGGGAAGCGGGGGAACATAACGTGCCGCCCCGTTGTAGCACCTGGCGTTCTCCCGACCTAGGCGACTACGTTCGCGTAGCGTCTCCGCAGGAGATACCCGGAGGGTAACAGGTATGAATGCAACAGTGCATGTAGCTCGACTACACACTGAATATCTCTGTTATTTATAACTTACTTTCTCTAGCCTGTGTTGGCGACGATGAAACATACCTTATCAGTACTTGTCGAAGATGAAGCGGGAGTTCTTTCCCGTATTTCTAGCTTATTTGCCCGTCGCGGCTTTAACATAGAAAGCCTTGCCGTTGGTCCTGCTGAGAAATCAGGTATTTCTCGGATTACAATGGTAGTCCCTGGTGATGACCGTGTGATTGAACAACTCATCAAGCAACTATATAAGCTGATCAACGTTTTGAAAGTGCAGAACGTTACGGAAGTTCCTTGCGTGGAACGAGAATTGATGTTGCTTAAAGTGAATGCAACCAGCAGCACGCGTTCAGAAATTGTCGCACTGTCTCAAATTTTCCGGGCGAGAGTCGTGGACGTGGCAGAAGATTCTGTTACCCTCGAAGTTGTGGGAGATCCAGGTAAAATGGTGGCGATTGTACAAGTGCTGCAAAAATTTGGCTTAAAAGAAATCGCTCGCACCGGCAAAATTGCTTTAACTCGTGAGTCTGGTGTAAATACTGAGTTGCTGAAGTCTTTGGAAGCGAAGGTTTCCTGAGAAGGCGATTCGCGTACGTTACGCTTTGCAACATCGCCCCTTGTGGAGCTAAGAACTAGGAGCATCGGTTGTTTTGCGTGACTGTGTTCTTCCCAGAACAAACTGCCCCTAAAAGCTTTGGGGCAAAATAGCTCCTTTGAAGCTTCCAGAGGAAGGCATCCAAAGGTTCAGAAATAAAGCAATTGTAAAATTTTTTTGAAGCATAACCTACAGGAGAACTATCCGACTCCTCAAGGGTGCGGGATAGTTGACTGTTGCTATTCAGTAAAAACCTTTTTTTTATTGTTCTTTACAGTTCTTTGACATAAAATTCAGTCAAATCACTGAGGACGTAATACAGCAAATGCCTGTTTAGCATACATCTGAGTCAAATTCTACGTAAATAACACGGTTATTAAATTTGATTTTTTCTTAAAGTGGTGTTGATAACACAGTAAAGTGTTGTAAGTTAAACATATGGCTGTAATTAACAACAGCACTTTCAACCAGGGTTACAAGCAGTCAACAAGTAAATGATTCTCTTTTCTGGGAAGCTTAAATGCTTCAAGAGGTCAATTTACAATGGTAATTATATGACTACTTAGAGACACAAAGTTATTCTGTCTCTTAGAAGTAAACTTATGGGTCTTGCTCTACCTTAGACTCTGTTGATTTTTTAGTTAAGTCGCTTTGTTTCTTGTGTAATTGATTTAATACTAGGGTTTTTATCTTCACGTCTATCTACCCAGGGTTTTTTACATTTACGTCTACCTACAGACTACTCTTATTAGTCAGTGCAAACGAGCATGATAAATAGATCATAGATGCTGTTTAATCAATTCACTAGAAACAATTGTCTCAACACTTTTATATAAAAAGAAAAAATGAAGACATGATTCCTAGGCTTGTCATATCAGGAGTCATTGTAATTCAACAGCGCATTATTCATGCGCGGAGTTGGGCTTCGATGGTCTTTGCGATCTCAGTCCCTCCAACGTAACCTTTTTTGTCGTGCGTCCACTGATAAGAAGGTCGAATTGCGGAGATAGTGTCACTGAAATTAGAAACATTTAAGGGTGATCGAATTGCACAAAAGGTGTGAGCGAAATCGCAAACGTTCAAAGCAACGGGCTATTTATTGTCCAACTCATCAATGCCATCTCAACAGCATAAGTCAAAAGTATCCATTGTTTAGTGATCGGGCTGAACAACTACAGCAACGGGGAATTAGCAGACAAAAAGCCTTAATGTTAATGGCGAAAAAGACTGCAATTTCCCTAGAATGTGAATGGTTAGAAGCATTCTGGTGTGAGCAGTGTAATAAACCAAAGTGGTATCACCTCAAAAAGCAGGGTTGTATCTATCACGTATCAGTAGCATTGCCAGAACTTTGGCGACAAGCAGTGGGTGTCATGCATCTCGAAGGAAATCCTTCGGTTAGTGAGTTTACCCGCCGACACGCACGGAAAGCTGGATATAACAGCAAGGATTTCTGATTTCGAGGTTGAGCCAGTTGCGATCGCCCAAGCCGCGCGCCCTACGCCCGAGGCACAAAGTGCCTCCCCTGAACTTCGTTCAGGGAACCAAGCGTTGCAAGAGCGTGTCCGCAGGACTCAGCTTGGTTGGGCGTATACGGGCGATCGCAATTGAATGTATCACTAGGATTAATATCTGCCAATATGAATGATCTATCAAAATTTGAAGAAATTGATTTTCACAAATATTTGCAGGTTCTGCAACGACGCTGGATACCAGGGGCAGGAGTTTTTGGAGCAGTTGTTACCCTTGCATCGTTGAATGCACTCTCCTTGAAACCTACATATAAGGCAGAGGCAAATCTTCTGATTAAGACGAATCAAACTTCCTCACTAACAGGGTTGGGGGAAGCTATAGGAGCTATAGGACGGCTTGAATCTTTGGGTTTGACAAACAATCCGTTAGATACTCAGGCAAAAATAGTTGCATCTGTTCCAGTTATTGAGGAAACAATTCATTCACTTGCTCTCAAAGATGACAAAGGCAAACAGCTTAAAATCCGAGATTTTACTAAAAGACTTAAGACAGAAAGTGTAAAAGGAACCGATATCCTGCAAATTTCCTATACAGATAAAAATCCTAACCTAGCTGCAGAAGTCGTCAACAAAGTTATCGAGATTTATATCAGGAATAATATAGAGGCGAATCGGGCTGAGACTGCCTCAGCTGGCAAGTTTATTAGGCAGCAGCTTCCCGATACTGAAGACGCCGTAAGAAGAGCAGAGACAGCTTTGCGTAGATTCAAAGAGAAAAATAAAGTAATCGTTCTGCAAGAAGAAGCCACTGCATCAGTCAATAGGATTTCCAAGTTAGAAGAGGAAATTTCTCAAGCCCAAGCTCAACTAGTTGATGTTACTGCTCAATCGCAAAAGTTACAGAATCAGGCGAAAATTAATTCCCAGCAAGCTGTAAACGTTGCACAGTTGAGTCAAATACCAGGAACTCAAAAACTACTGGAGCAGCTTCAGGAAGCTCAAAGCCAACTTGCGGTTGAGCAAACCCGTTTACAGCCAGAACACCCTACTATTATTAATTTGTCAGAAAAAATTGCTGCTCTTAAGAGCTTGCTACAACAGCGGACAGAGCAGGTTGTTGGCAGTAAACAGCAAGTTAGTATAAGTAATTTACAGATTGGAGAACTGCGACAAAAGCTAATTGAAGATTTTGCTCGCTCTGAGGCAAAGCGCGTCGGTTTAGAAAGACAAATTACTACACTTTCTAATGAGAGATCTGCCTACAAAGAACGAGCAAACATTTTGCCTCAGCTAGAACAGACACAGCGACAGCTTGAGCGGAGGCTCAAAGCAGCTCAAACAACTTACGAAACTCTTTTGACGAGACTGCAAGAAGTCCGGGTTGCAGAGAATCAAAATATTGGAAATGCTCGTGTCATCTCCGCTGCTTTGGTACCCGATCTACCATCTGGTTCTCAAAAAAAACTGATTATCGGCGGTGGAGCAGTTGCTGGTATCTTGCTTGGTGTAATTGCTGCCTTCAGTTTAGATGTAATCGACCGCTCAGTTAAGACGGTTAAAGAAGCGAGGGAATTATTCCAATACACCTTGCTGGGTGTTATTCCTTCAGTAAGTAGGAGTGGCAAAAAGAGTAATTCTCTTCCCAAAGTGATTGGTAGGGACATTCCTCACTTTCCTGTGGGTGATGCGTACCAAATGTTGCAAGCGAACTTGAAGTTCTTGAGTTCGGATAAAAAGCCAAAAGCGATTGTGGTTACGAGTTCCGCCTCCAAAGAGGGAAAGTCTGAGGTGGCTGCAAATTTAGCTGTGGCAATGGCTCAAGTGGGGCGTCGGGTTCTGCTGGTGGATGCGGATATGCGTCATCCAGTTCAGCATCATGTCTGGGAGATGACGAATGCAGTGGGTTTGTCGAATATCATTGTTGAGCAACTTCCCATAGATAGAGCTGTGCAGGAAGTTATGCCCAACCTCTACGTTCTTCCCTCTGGAGTTTTGCCTCCTAACCCAGTAGCGCTGCTAGATTCCAAGCGGATGGCTGCATTAGTCGCCTCTTTTGCAGAAGAATACGACTTCGTCATTTTCGATACCCCAACCTTAGCAGGAACAGCGGATGCTGCTGTTTTAAGCAAGCTATCTGACGGCATCTTATTAGTAGTTCGTCCTGGGGTAAGTGACTATGTCAGTGCCAATGCGGCTAAAGAGTTTTTGAATCAGTCCGCTCAAAATGTTTTGGGCATGGTGATTAACGGGGTGAATGTGAAACGTGAACCTGACAGCTATTTCTATTACACGAAAGATTCGACTGAGGCAGGTTTTGCACCTGGAAATTCTGTACTCACAGAAATAAATACATCAGGGTTTATACGAAAGGAGGATGTCTAATGCACAGGCTAGCTGTGTATTTACGCTCAAAAAGCAACGATTTTGACAAACTACAACAAATTTGATGCTACCTAAGTTCAAAATTCAGAAGTTATCACTTCTCAAATCTAACTCTGGGCTACGCGCGATTATTGCAAATACAGGTTGGCTATTTGCTGACCGCATTCTTCGCATGGGTGTAGGTCTTCTGGTTGGAGTCTGGATTGCACGCTATTTAGGAGTGCAGCAGTATGGTCTTTTAAACTATGCAATTGCCTTTGTCTCCCTGTTCAGTCCATTTGCCACCTTAGGGTTAGACAACGTGGTAGTTCGCGATCTTGTGAGAGACTCATCGCACAAGAAGCAAATTTTAGGGACAACTTTCTGGCTGAAACTACTTGGTGGAGTCGGCTCTGTATTGTTATCAGTTGGTTTCATCTGTTTGATACGTCAGGATGAAAACTCGACTGTCTGGTTAGTAGCGATTTTGGCAACCGCAGGAATTTTTCAGGCTTTGGACACAATTGACCTTTGGTTTCAGTCTCAAGTGCAATCAAAGTATACAGTAGTTGCTAAAAATACAGCTTTTGTAATCATTACTCTTATCAAAATTGCTTTACTCAAGATGCAGGCATCATTGATTGCTTTCGCCTGGGCGAGTTTGGCAGAGATTGGATTAGGTGCTGTGGGTTTAGCGATCACTTACAAAGTCAAGGGTCACTCACTGTGGGTGTGGCGTTGGAGTTTTCCTCTTGCTAAAGCTCTCCTCAAGGAAAGTTTACCTCACCTTTTTTCCGGTTTAGCCATTCTCATTTACATGAAAATTGATTTAATTATGCTAGGTCAAATGCTTGGGGATAATGCTGTAGGTATTTATTCAGCTGCCACTCGTATTTCTGAGGTTTGGTATTTTATTCCGACAGCGATTACTTCTTCAGTCTCTCCCTCAATTTATACAGCAAGGCAAACAAATGAAGATTTGTACTATCGGCGCATAGGGCAATTACTTCGTCTACTAGTGTTGCTTTCTCTAGCAATTGCCTTACCGATGACATTCTTGTCAGGAACAATAACTTCTATGCTGTTTGGTAATGCTTATGCAGGAGCAGGACCTATTTTGGCAATTCATATCTGGGCTGCATTGTTCGTCTTTATGGGGGTTGCCACATCACCTTGGTTTAATGCTGAGAGTTTGGCTCACCTTTCTATGTACATAACTTTTATGGGAGCAATTATCAATGTGCTGTTGAATTTATTCCTTATTCCTTCCTACGCTGGAGTTGGTGCAGCAATTGCAACCGTAATTTCTTACGCCTATGCCTCATTTTTAAGCAATGCTATTCATCCTAGCACTCACAAAATCTTTCAGTATCAAATGAAATCTCTTTTCATAATGCGTTAATCAACTACCTTTTTTTACGCAAAGGATTATAACAAAAAGATTACTATAAAATTTAATCTGGAGTTAAAATAATATGAATGATCAATATCAAAATCGTGCAACTATTTCATCAATACTAAATGGAACACCGCGACCTTTATGGTCTGTAATGATTCCCAATTACAATAGTGCCAACTATCTGCGCCAAACACTAAAAAGTGTGTTAGACCAAGACCCTGGTCCTGACATTATGCAAATCGAGGTGATTGACGATCATTCAACCAAAGATGATCCAAAAGCAGTTGTTGAAGAAGTAGGTCGTGGACGAGTAGGTTTCTATCAACAGCCGCAGAATGTAGGTTTTATTAGAAATTTCGAGACTTGCTTGCAAAGAGCACGTGGTCAATTGATTCACCAGCTACATGGTGATGATTGTGTACAGGATGGTTTTTATCGGAAAATGCAACAAGTCTTTGAGCACAATCCAGAGATAGGTGCTGCCTTTTGCCGACATATTTACATAGATGCAGATGGACATTGGCATACTATTTCTCGCTTAGAAAAACCTGAAAGTGGTGTTTTAAGTAATTGGTTGGAGCAAATTGCTATAGAACAACGCATTGCTACACCATCAATAGTAGTTCGTCGTAGTGTTTATGAACATCTAGGAGGTTTTGACCGTCGAATCGTTTGCTGTGGTGAGGATTGGGAAATGTGGGTTCGCATTGCTGCTCACTATCCAGTAGCATATGAGCCTGAACCATTAGCGCTATATCGCTTCAAGCCTTTAGAGTCGTTAACTCCAAAGCGGATTCAGCAAATTATGCAGGATATGCGGATGGCTAGTGAAATTATCCAATCTTACTTGCCCAATTATCTTCCTCAGTCTACTGCTGCCAAACTATTGAATAAAGCCAGAAAAAATTATGCACTATGGTCTATTGAAAAAACAAGCCAAATGTTATCCAAAGGAGATATAGGTGCTGGATTTGAACTGTTTCATGAAGTCCTTAAGTGTCATAAATCATTTGAAACAGTTGTAAGAGCAATCCTGAAATTATTAAAATCTCAATTGATTCATACGTTGACCCAAACACGTAACTAAAATTTCGCTTTTTCTATTATTCATAATTTCCTGGTTATAGAAAATATTCTATTAAGTGAAATGCGAGATAAAAAGCTATTGTAGATTATATATCTGAAATTATACAAATAATCATATCAACTTTATTAATATGATTATTTGTATAATTTTAAGTACACTAATAAAGAAATAGGATGTAACCGTTTCTGGATCCCTATATATGTGTACCAATTTTGGGGAAGTTTTTCTGTAAAGCTCTTTGAAATAAAGTGAAACTAATGCATAATTTTCAACTAAAAACGCCCGTTGCTTTTCTCATTTTCAAGCGGACTGAATCTACGGAGAGAGTATTTGAAGCAATTCGCCAAGCAAAACCTCCTAAGCTTTTGGTGATTGCAGATGGACCTCGCACAGATCGACCTGGTGAAGCAGACAAGTGCGCTGCCACCCGAGCAATTATTGATCGCGTTGATTGGGACTGTGAAGTTTTGAAAAACTATTCCGACGTAAATATGGGGATGAAGAAGCGTGAAGCTAGCGGATTTGATTGGGTTTTTGAGACTGTTGAAGAAGCAATTATTCTCGAAGATGATACTTTGCCACATCCTACTTTTTTTAGATATTGTGAAGAGTTGCTAGATTATTATCGCGATGACGAACGGGTAATGCTCATTTCTGGAAACAACTTCCAGTTTGGGCGTAAACGTACAGAGTATAGCTATTACTTTTCCCGCTACCCCAATACTTGGGGCTGGGCGTCATGGAGACGAGCTTGGCAGCATTATGATATTGAAATGAAGTTTTGGCCAAAAATTCGGGATGATGAATGGCTTAAATTTATATTACGAGAACCTAAAACTGTGAAATTTTGGTTCAAAAAGTTTCAAGAAACCTATAAGGAAAAAATTAGTACTTGGGATTACCAGTGGATATTGACTTGTTGGGTTAATAATGGTTTTTCTATCGTTCCAGATGTTAATTTAGTTACCAATCTTGGTTTTGGTTCAGAAGCGACTAATACAAAAGATAGCACCAGCCCTCTCTCTAATATCCCTACACAAGAAATGTGTTTTCCCTTACAGCATCCACCATTTCTAATTCGCCATCCTCAAGCAGATGATTTTACCCAAAAGACTCATTATCAGTATCAGCCAAATATACTTTGGCGTGCTTTTAACAAAAGTAGAAAAATTATAAACAAGATGATGAAGTAATTCTTTAGTTTAGTAATTAGCAATCAAGTAACAAGGGAAAAGTTCGTAAACCTAATTCCCCATTTATGGAAGTTATTAAACCATGAAGGCTTTGATACTCAGCAATTCTGATATTTCTGGTGGAGCTGCTCGTGCTACTTATCGACTGCATCAAGGTCTTCAGGATATTAATTTTAACTCTCAGATGCTAGTGCAAGTCAAAAACAGTGACGATCAAGCAGTCATTGGCTCACGATCTGTATCTGGAATCGGACAAGTTGTCACTGGCTTGAGATTGATTTTAGATCAACTACCTTTAAAGTTTTACGACAATCGCGTCAGTACTACTTTTTCACCTCAATGGCTTCCAGACACAATCCACTCTAAAATTGCTCGACTTGCTCCAGATATCATTAACTTACATTGGGTGAGTGCTGGTTACCTACAGATTGAAACAATCGCTAAATTTAATAAACCTATAGTCTGGACATTTCACGATATGTGGGCATTTACTGGAGGATGCCACTACAATCAAGACTGCGATCGCTACACAGCGTCTTGTGGTGCTTGTCCTCAACTTGGTAGTAGTAAAAATTGGGATTTATCCCATTGGGTATGGCAGCGCAAAGCTAAGGCATGGAAAAACTTAAATCTAACAGTTGTCACTCCTAGCTCTTGGCTTGCTCAATGTGTCAAAGTAAGCTCTCTATTGAAAGAAAGGCGAGTTGAGGTTATTCCCTATGGTCTTGATACTCAAAAGTATAGACCAATCAACAAACAGGTTGCTCGATCGCTACTCAATTTGCCTCAAGATAAACAGCTTCTTCTTTTTGGGGCACTACAAGCAACCAGCGATAAAAGAAAGGGATTTCACCTATTGCAATCAGCACTTAATGAATTGAATGAATCTGGGTGGAAAGATAGACTGGAATTGGTTGTTTTTGGTTCTTCCAAGGCAGAAAGTTCCACTAACTTCGGTTTTAAGTCTCATTATTTGGGTATGTTAGGGGATGATTTGTCTTTAGCATTAGCATATTCAGCCGCAGATGTTTTCATTGCACCGTCAGATCAGGATAATTTGCCAAATACTGTGTTGGAGGCGATCGCTTGTGGCACACCGTGCGTTGCTTTTCACATTGGCGGTATGCCAGATATGATTGAACACCAGAAAAATGGCTACTTAGCTCAACCTTACAAAATAGAAGATTTGGCTGGTGGAATTGCTTGGGTGCTAGAGAACACAGAGCGGCATCAGAAACTTTCTTACCGCGCCCGTGAGAAAGCAGAACAAGAATTTACCTTGGAAATCCAAGCACGTCGCTACTTATCTCTTTTTAAAACTCTTGTGATGGAATCTGAGGTATCAAAACACTGAATATTAGTAATTTTTTATCATCTTAATTACTAATAAATGCAAATGAACAATCAATTGATGAATCGCTGGATGAGGAACTTAGAATTTGGAGTTTCCGTTATCTGGCTTCTGTATTTTATGGGTGTCAAGCTACCATCACTTTTCACGACATTGCTTAATGCTTTAAGCTATCCAATTATTGCTATTTTGGTTATTTTACGATGGAAGCGTTTACCCTATGTTGCTACTAGAGATATACCTCTGTTGCTCTTTATTGGAACTGCTCTAGCTTCTGTTTTATGGTCTGGCGATCAGAACATGACCTTAAAAGGTATTGGCGGTTTGTTGCGTATGTTGATGTTTGGGGCATACTTTGCTACTCGCTATAGTATTGAGGAGCAGATGAAAATTTTGGCTTGGGTGTTTGGCATAGCAGCAATTTTAAGTTTAGTAGTTGCCTTAGCTATACCAAGTTACGGAATAGATAAAGAAGGATGGACAGGTATTTTTCCTTACAAAAACTTTTTAGGTTACACAATGAGTCTAGCAGCCATCCTTTTTTTGCTGACTGCTTTCAAAGAGCGAAGCCAAAACTGGTTTGCTTGGATCGGATTTGGTCTTGCTATTAGCCTGATTATACTGGCTCATAGTTCCGGTAGTTTAGTCAACATATTACTGTTACTGTCACTAATCCCTCTTTATCAGCTTGTTAAACAGCACTATAAACTGCGGGTGATTTTTCTGGGCATAGTATGCGTTTTGGTGGGAGGTACAGCTTTATTTATTTTAGGTAATTTGGAAACTATCTTAGTTGATATTCTTGGAAAAAGTCTTGAATTGAACGGACGTACACCAATATGGACATTGGCTATTGAGAAGGGAATGGAACGACCTTTCCTAGGCTACGGGTATAACGCTTTCTGGAGTTCAGATGCTGGTATCTACATCATGATTAATACATGGTCTGGGTTACGTGAAACAGGCTTTAACTCTCATAACAGTTATTTAGAATTGTTTTTGAATTTAGGCTTCATAGGTTTGTTCCTGTATGCAATTAGTTTAGTAATTGTATTGATAAAAGCACTTATTCTGTTACGTTCAACTCAAGAAATACAATTTATTTGGCAGATTCAATTACTTATCTTTATTAGTATAGCCAGTATGGCGGATACTAACTTTATTATGTCAGCAGGTAGTTCATATTGTTGCATTTATATCTCAACGTCTCTATCAATTGCTATTGAATTTGAGAGAATGAGAAGAAAACGCAACTTCCAAAAATTATATGCTCATTCAGGATAAGCTAATCGATAATTCAGGAAAAATAAAAGATGTCAACACGCATAGCTTTTTTAATTTGCACAGAGCCTGGTCGTTTGGAAGGTCAATCTCTACTTTTAGCAGAAAGTATTCGTAAATACTGCGGCAACTTAAAAGATACACCTATATACAGTTTCCATCCCAGAATAGGTGAACCGATCTCTATCCAAACTAGGAAAGCATTTGAAGCTTTGGAAGTTATTCATCAACAACTTCCCATAAATACAGATTTCCATGACTATTATTTGGCAAATAAGCCTTTGGTTTGCGCTTATGCAGAAAAAACCATAGATGCAGAAATTCTTGTCTTTCTAGATAGTGACAAATGCTTTTTCTCTGAGCCTAAAGAGTTTTTACTTCCACCTGGTTGTAATGTTGCTATACGTCCTGAGTATGGTAGAGGTATTGGCTCTACTGGGAGTCAAGATCCTCAAGATGAATATTGGAAGAAACTGTATGAGGTGGTTGGTGTTAAGCGTGAGATATTTGTCAACACACCTATTGGCAACAAAAGAATTAGAGGATACTGGAATGCTGGATTGGTAGCTGTGAGAAGAAGTGCTGGTATCTTTAGCGCTTGGAAGGAAAATTTTGAGAAAGTAATGTACCTAAAGCTTAGCCCTACTCAGGGAAATTATTATGTTGAGCAATCAGTCTTGTCTGCTACTTTATGTTCCTTGGAAGAGAACGTATTTAACTTACCTTTTTCTTATAATTACCCGTTGCCATTACATAACCGTTTATCTAAACAAGCACAAATAAACAGTTTTGATGAAATGGTGTCGATTCATTATTTTAATATGTTTTATTATCATGACTGGAAAAAACAGTTATTAAATTTAAAAAATCTTGAGACAAAATCAGAAAAATATCAATGGCTCTGCGAAGGAGTTATGAGACACAATATGCCATTTAAACCAGTTTTACATCGATATATATTGCAACTCAGAAAAATCGAAAAAAACCTGCATTTTTTTAAGATGAATATTCACTTAAGTGATTGGATAGAACGCGTAGCTCAACTCTAAAGTAACGGGAGCATCCCAATTTTGCAAAAATATGTTTGTCATTGCGAAGCGGAGTGAAGCAATCGCAAACTTTTGGAATTGCTTCGCTACCCTATGGCTGACGCCACGCCCCTAAGGGGGCGCGGAGCTAACGCGTCTACACTCCGTTACGCTCGCTGCGGACAATTAATCATCTGAGTTTGATATGACTTAAACATTTGGGATGCTTCCAAAGTAACTAGCTAACAGCAGATGAATGAAATATTAGTTGAATTTAAATTCGGAGTATGTTGGGGTTTGATGTAAAGGGAGAACTAATAACTTATGAAGCAGCCATTAGCAGTCATTATGACCTGTTATAACAGGCGCGATATAACTCTCGCCTGTCTGCGTGCATTGTATCAACAGATAAAGCCTTTTGATGTTTACTTAACTGATGATGGTAGTTCTGACGGCACTTCAGATGTGATTAAGGCTTCCTATCCACAAGTTCACATTCTTAAGGGTAATGGAAATTTGTTTTGGGTTGGAGGAATGAGACTCGCATTCGCTGAAGCTATGCAAAGGGATTATGAGTATTATCTTTGGTTAAATGATGACACAATTCTTGAACCAGGGACCCTTGAGCATCTCTTAGCTATCTATAAAGGTTTATCCGAGCATGGTCATTCTAACTCCATAGTAGTAGGTTCAACAAAAGACCCACTAACAGGAAAACCTACGTACGGCGGCGCAGTAAGGTCAAAGCGTTGGTACTCTAATAAGTTTGAGTTTTTAGAACCCTCTGAGCTTCTCCAAGAATGCGACACTATGTACGGTAATTGTGTGTTGATTTCACAGTTTGTAGCCAGAAAAGTAGGAAACTTAGACGCTGCATTTATTCATAGCTTTGGGGATCTTGATTATGGTCTAAGAGCACGCAAACTAGACTGTTCTATATGGGTTGCACCTGGTTATGTCGGTACCTGTACCAAGAACTCAGTCCGCAATAGCTGGGCAGATACCGATTTGCCTCTGTTAGAACGTTTGAAAAAGGTAGTTCAGGTTAAAGCATTTCCATTCAAACCTTGGACTGTATTTTGTAGTCGGCACTCTGGTCGATTCTGGCTCGCTTATTGGTTCTTACCTTATATACGTGCAGTAATAGGTTACAAAAATTTAGCAGCCTCTCCCACTTTTGCTGAGAAAACTTAAAAATGTAGCTCACCTTAATGCCTTATTAGCTTATTTGACAGCATAAGAACAGTGATTTAGGTACAGTAAAAACTGCGAAAGATAGCAAATGCTCAAACAAACAGAAAGATTAATAAAAGCTGTTGCAAAGGAAAGATTTTATCGCGTATTGAATAGCGTAAAGCTAATCAATACGCGACAGATTGACCAACTTATTTTAATGAATCAGTATCGACAACTGGCAGATGCAAAGGCTCTGCCAAAATTTCATGAAGTAGGCTTTCATACCTATTCACAAACTGATGAAGATGGTTTTTTGCTGTATATATTTTCTATTATTGGCACGACAAATAAAAAAGTAGTAGAAGTTTGTTGTGGAGATGGTGTTGAGTGTAATGCAGCAAATCTCATCATTAATCATGGTTGGAAAGGGCTGTTATTTGATGGAGATGCAGCACAGCTAAAAATCGGTAGGAAAATATATAACTTCATAAAAACTACAAGTAACAATCCTCCTCAACTGGTACAAGCCTGGATAACGGCTGAAAATGTCAATGAACTTATAGTTAATCACGGGTTTGAAGGTGAAATAGATCTTTTATCACTGGATTTAGACGGAATAGACTACTGGTTATGGAAGTCACTTAATTGTATTAAACCCAGAGTTGTTGTCCTTGAATACAACACTTATTGGGGAGCAGAAAAATCTGTTACTGTCCCCTATGACTCAAACTTTAGAGCTAAAGTGATTAACGGTGCATACTACTGTGGAGCATCGTTGAGAGCATTTGTTAATTTAGGTAATAAATTAGGTTATAGATTAGTTGGTTCAAATACAAGACAGTTCAATGCTTTCTTCATCAGGAATGATGTGGGTATAGATATTTTGCCAGAAGTAAGTGTTGATAGCTGTCTCTCATTGTATGACGATTGTTCAAAATCGCTCAATCAATATAACTTTCCATATATAGGTGAACTACCGTGGGAAGAAGTTTAAAAAATTTCAGTTTTCATTAGCTAGTTTTGCAAATCTATCCACAAATATGTTATGGGTAAACGCTTACTTCTCGTCTCTACTCTTGATTCAACTCAACCATTCGGTGCGTTTACTAGACCGTTTTATCTTGGAAAATATCTGGTCAAATATTTTGATGTTTGTCAGTTAGGTTTGGATTGTTCAGCAGTTAACTATGCACCTTCTGTATCTCTTGGCTCAAGAAGTTTACGTTCATATATTCAGGCTGTTCAAAAGTGTATAGAGGAGTTCTGTCCCGATATCGTATACGCTCAAGAAACGCTACCTGGATTAGCTGCTCTAATTGCACTCCCACTCATAAAACAGAAAAAATGCTCTCTTGTATTAGATTTTCACACTTTTTCTGCCTTTGAATACTGGAGTCGCTTGTCGTCTGTCGCAAATCCGTTCAAGGAATTTCTGCAATTTATTAAGACATACATTGCTCAGGGAGTGCTGACATTCTCTGGTAATCCAATTATTGCTGCCGGTGAATTAACTCCCCAACTCATATCGCAGTGGTACGGCAAGAAGCCACACAATATTTACTGCGTAGGTAATGGAGTTGCTGAAGACTTTCTGAATGCTCAGTTACCTCTAGGTATAGACCTTTACAAGGCACTACGACCTGCCAAGATCGCTGTTGTTGTGGCTCCTAAAACATTTCAGTTTCCCACTAACGACATGTCTGTATCTATGGCTATTGAAGTAGCTAAGTACCTTGAATCTCACCAGGAAAAAGTACATTTTTTCGTTATTGGTCGTGATGCTAACGACATCCAGGAGACACTACCATCGAACATAACTTTTGTTGGTTTTGTGCCAGAAAGAAAAGATTTTGTTGCTTATCTGAGGCATGCAGACATAGGTCTTCTTCCATTCCCAAAACAGGCGGTTGCAGGTGGAGCTCGTAATAAGGCACTAGATTATTTCGCCAGTAGGAAGTTGGTAGTATCAACACCTGAAGGCTTGAGAGGTTTAGAGGAATTTCATCATCAACAACATCTCTTAATAGCAGGATTCTCGGTTGAAGAATTTGCAAATGTAGTGCTTGATGCCGCCTTAAACCAGAAGAAATATCAGCCACTTACAGAAGCAGCTTATACATTGATTCAAGACAAATACTCTTGGAGTGCAAAAGCGCAGATAGTTGCTGAAGTTTTGATGAAAACAGTAAAGCATTAGCTAGAACCAGCCAATTCATTACATAGTCACGCTTGCTAGCCCTGAAAGCGAAGTTTTGATCGTAGCTTCTGTCTTTTAGGGTGAATTTATTTTGTGGTTACTAAATAACAACTTAGGAGCAGCCTTTATGAAGCAAACACCATTAAAACTTCTTGGTGTTCAAGTCGATGCACTCTCCATCTCTGAACTCAACTTGTTAATTGCAGAATCCATTAAGCGAAATCAAAAGTGGATAATTGCCAATCACAACTTACATAGCCTTCATATCTACCATCATGATCCTAAAATGCGCTCCTTCTATGCCTTGGCAGACTATGCGCATATTGACGGTATGCCTTTAATCCTTCTTGGGAGATTGCTTGGTTTTGCATTAAAGCGAGAGCAAAGAGTCACCTATGCTGACTGGGTATGGTCTCTAATGTCAGAGGCTGCTCAAAAGGGTTGGCGGGTGTTCTACCTTGGTTCAAAGCCAGGAGTTGCGGAACGAGGAGCGAGGATTTTGCGCGAGAAGTTTGCTTCTTTGCAGATTGCAACAGCCCACGGCTATATTGATATGCGAAAAGATAGCCAAGACAACCTTGCTACCTTGGCAGCCATAAAAGCTTATCAACCCCATGTGTTGATGGTGGGAATGGGCATGCCACGCCAAGAGTACTGGATTTTAAACAACCTAGAGCATATCCATGCCAATGCCATTTTGACTAGTGGTGCTTGCATGGACTATGTAGCTGGAGTGGTTCCAACTCCACCTCGCTGGATGGGAAAGTTAGGCTTGGAGTGGTCTTATCGCTTGTTAAGTGAGCCAAAAAGACTCTGGCGGCGGTATTTACTAGAGCCTTGGTTTGTAGCCAGACTATTCTTGCGAGAAATGTGGGCTTCTTACGATCAAGCAAGATAGAACTTTCAAGGATATAGATAAAACCAGCACAGGTTTAATTGGTGCTTTAAATGTCAAAGAAGCGATCGCTACACCTGGTTAGCAACGTATGAGCCTCGCTCAGATGGTCTGCCAGTGCGTACCTTGCCACTAGACTCAAACTTCAAACCCAAATTAGCATGGAATGCTATGGCAAGAGCGTTTGACCACGCTCCAAAACGTTGATTTTTTCACACAAAATTATTCTATTTTTTTCTCTTGGTGCAAGAGGGAAATGCTCCTGCGTTTATTCAACTTTCAAGCTAGCTTGCAATAATTCTATCTTATGAAGATTTTAGGAGCAACTTACAGCAATCCCAATCGCTTCGTCAAGCTACGATGTTTGACTAATCTGTTGAATCTCAAATTACCCCAGATCTATACATACAAAGGAAATGAGAATTATGTCTCATAGAAATATTTCACCTGGAGTGACTTTTCAACGAGACTTAAGGTCAGGAGACGTAAGAATACAGAGAGGAATAGCTATAAGATTACTACGAATAGTAACACTTGTATTACTAGATATTATTTTTCTCAGCTTAGCATGGAAGTTTGCAGTCTTTTATGGAACTTCATTAGACTCCCCTTGGACACAAAAAACATCTTTTCTACTACTAATTATCACAATTGAGATAGGCGTCATTGGAGTACAGGGTTTATATAAAGCTGGTATTCATCGTCGTAACTATTTTGGTCTAATCAAAGCCGTTTCGCTGTCAGAAGTTTTCCTCTTACTAATTGCTTTTCTTTACGAACCAGATAGCTATGTCTCGCGCTCAACTTTTATACTATTTTGGTTATCTTCCATAGCCCTTATTTGTATTGGGCGGACTATTTTTGATGTGATAACTAAATTGATGCGTCAGAAAGGAGCAATTCGCTATCCCGTTTTTTTAATTGCTGAAACAGAAGCTCAAGAGGATTACATTAAGTTAATAGAACAAGAAAATTGCTACATAGTACAGGGGATTGCTGACTCTACCTGTCTTGATAAAGCTAACAGAGAAGTAACATTAGAATCTCTTCGCAATCAAGGGATAGTAGAGGCTTTTGTTTCTTGGAAGGCAGTTAAAAATCGTCTATATGTTTGCTGGCGTTTTCAGACAGCCGGCATTATCCTAAGAATACTCCCAACCGAGAGTATAGTTCGTTATCCTAAAACCATGTCATGGATCATTGGGATTGCTAAAATTCCCTGTCTGACAATTCCAATACCAATTATTGTAGGTAGTAGTTTTTGGGTAAAACGAAGTTTTGACCTATGTTGCTGCACTATTTTGTTAATCATTATTTTACCTGTCTATCTGGTGATTGCCTTGCTCATCAAGTTAGATTCTCCGGGTGCGGTCTTTTTCAGGCAAGAGCGTATTGGTCTGCATTCTAAGAAGTTCAAGATTTGGAAGTTCCGTACAATGGTTAGCAATGCGGAAAAAATGCAAAAAGACCTAGAAGCGAAGAATGAAATCAAAGATGGGGTTCTATTTAAAATGAAAGAAGACCCTCGCGTCACACGAGTTGGTAAATTCCTCCGCCGCTACAGTTTAGACGAATTACCGCAACTTTTTAATGTTGTACTTGGGCAGATGAGTCTTGTAGGTCCCCGCCCTCTGCCCATTAGGGACGTAGAAAAGTTCCAAACGTCTCACCTACTCCGACAAGAAGTTCTGCCTGGTATTACGGGATTGTGGCAGGTCTCTGGTCGTTCTAATATTGATAACTTTGAAGATGCAGTAAAATTAGATATTGTCTATATTGAGAATTGGTCTGTTTGGCTAGATTTGATAATTTTATTGAAAACTATCAAAGTTGTGATTTCAAAGACAGGTGCTTATTAACTATGAACAAATGACTATAATATAAGTAAGTTCACTTAATGAAATATAAAACGTTCTACTTGATAACTCCTCGCTTTGCTCTGGCTTGAATCTAGAGTTATTTTATTATGATCTACTATCCTTGTTGGATGTGTAACACGCAAGAAGGCACTACTAAACCAGAAGCAGTGAACACTGTAGAGTCACAGAAATGGAAAATTGGTAATCGCTGAAAAACGTTACTTGAGATAAATCAACAAATTCAATCCCGGAATTGTCCGAGACAGAGTCCACAAAAGTAGCGTGATGTAGAGTATACCCAAAATCCACTGATACCAGGCAAGTGTGGTGATGATGCCTGGAAGGTGTTCATCTCGCAAACGAATATCATTAAAGCCTAATTTCAGTAAGTTGTTAAGGCTAAAGTCGTAATAGTTAAGCCAATTCCAGCGGCGATCGCACAACAAAGGCAAATATCGCTCACGAAACATTTCATACCTAGGTATGACTGGCAAACGTCCAATCAGTAATCGTAACTGTCGCAAAGTTCCATCTTCTTTGAAGTAGGAAACGTCCATTAAGTTATGGTAGCGTCCTTGTTGGTAAAGTCGGAAGAATAAAGTTATTGGTAAGGGGACAATAATAACGAAAACACACCCTAGTGTGAGGCAAGGCTGTTCTCCACTCCAAAAGATAGCTAGGATACCAAAGAGTGAAAGAAGACTGAAACTACTTAGCATCCAAAAAGTATCGTAACTTGTGGGAAGAATTGGTGCTGGAAGCAGGCGACGGAAACGATCAAGAAGCCAAAATAGGAATCCAAAGTAGGCGATCGCAATTAACCCCACACCAATCACCAACCAAAAATCTGTACCATACCCAGAAAGCAGCAGCAGTAAACTCAACATTAACCAATTCCGTGCTTGCAGCAACCAGTTAAATGGTGAAAGGGGTTCATCAACTATTAACAGTGAACTGACTCGCGTGTATGTGTCATAATCCATATCAGCCAAAGTGAGTAACTCAGTTTTGTGATGAAATAGTTGTTGAAAACGTTGGGTGGCGAGCGCTGTTGCTTGAGTTTTTGAAAAACCCAGATTCATCAAACGTTCTTGGGAAGCAGTGTTTATATTCGTACCTATCAGACGACGGCTTAAATCTTCTAATTGCAAACGCTGCTTTTTATACTCAAACTCATTAGCATCACTGATTTGCTGTAACTGACGGAAATTTTCTCCTAAATTCCGCAAGACGCTTTGATTTCCTTGTAATCCAGATACCACAAGCTTTTTACCAATTTGACCTGGATTGCCTAAAATCTTTGCTTGGTTAGAGTTAAAAATGAGACTGGAGACATTCACATAAGCACTTTTTGCAAATCCAGCATCACTAAAATCTGCAGAGTTGATAATATTAGCACCTTGCAGATTGACATATTTGTTAAATTGTGTATTTACAAAAGTGACAGCTTGCTCAAATGTTGCTTCTACAAAAAAGAGAAACTGTCTGAACATAGCTTTTGTAAACTGTGCTTGATCGCAAAATGTGCATTAGAAAAATCAGCATTTCCTTGCCATTGTACACGACTAAATTTAGCCAATTGCTTAAAATATGCCTGAGTAAAATTGGCTATATCCTCAAAAGTGCTGTCTTGGAAATTCGTACTTTGCTGAAATTGCGCTTGCTTAAAATTAGCTTTCTCAAAAAATATACTATTTTGAAACTGGCTTTCTTTCTTAAAAATTGCACTGCCAAAGCTAGCTGGACGGCTGAATCTTGTTTCAGTCCAATTTACCTGCTGATTAAAAATAGCACCTTGAGCATCCACAGGCTGAAGGAAAAATGTATTCGCAAACTGTACAATTCCGTCGAAGCGAGTTTCCAGCAGTGTCAGCGAACCACGAAAAACACTGATTTCACTTGATAAAGGTAACTGAGTTGCTAAAAGCGACTTACAATCTTTAGAACTAGGAAAAGCCAAGGCAAGTGACTGCAAACAAATTTCGCGTAGACGTTCTAATTGTTCTTGTTCGGTTGAGATCAAAATGGGGGCGACCGCTTGAGTATACAAAGGCGTTCTCAAACTCAAATTACTACCAATAAAATCTCCCTGAATCAGAGAACGACTTAAGTCTAAACCCAAAGGTTTTGAGCCTGCTTTTTGCAATTCCTTTCGCAAAATTTGATAAAAATTATCTCGAAAGCTGGCATTTTCTGGTCCTAAATCTATCACCATTTCCCGTAAATCTACCACAACACTACCTTCACGAAGAATGGGTGTATGCAGCCGTTCTTGTAATAATTCTGGAGTTAAAGGAGTACGTTCTATTCGTGCAGGTGTACCCCATGCGGGTGAAGGTTGTAAAAACAACAACAGCGCACATAGACTGATCAACCAGCCAGCCGTTTTGATCCAATCTACCCAAATAACCTCGTTACCAGGCTCTTGCCTGGTAATGCATTCAAAGAGGCTCCGCCTCGTCATAATATAAAACTGGAGGTAAAACCTCCGAGTTTTAATTCCCTGGTAGAACCAGAGAACAAGGAAATAAAAATTTCTCAAAAGAATGTTCGTATCATTTATCTTCTACTAGTAAGATAATTTTACCTGTTACAGACCCCGTTTCGAGCAAATGGTGAGCTTTTGCTGCTTCTTCTAGCGAAAAAGTATGACTAACTTGGATTTGCAATTTGCCTGCATCAATCCATTTCGCACACTGTTCTAAAATTTCTGCTTGATGTTGCTGCGCCTCTACAATTCCTTGCAACATTGGTATCAGCATGAATTCTAAACCAATACGAAGATTACGTTGTCTGGCAGATTTCCAAACGGTATTGGCATCTGGTTCTAGTATTGTGACTATGTCACCATAAACTCGTACTGCTGGAAAAGTTTTATGAAAAGTCTCTCCACCTACAGTGTCAAAAGCTAAGTCTACACCTTCCCCGTTTGTCCAATCGAGTGCGGCTTGCACAAAGTCTCTCTGTTTGTAAAAAATAACATGGTCTGCACCCAGCTTGTGAACAAAATCTGCTTTCTCCTGAGTACTTACAGTCGTGCAAACATCAGCACCTTTGAGCTTTGCCAGTTGAATGGCTACATGCCCGACTCCGCCAGCACCAGCATGAATCAGTACTCGTTCTCCAGGTTCCAAGCGTCCCCGTTCGTATAAAGCTTCCCAGGCGGTGATTAACACTAACGGTGCTGCTGCTGCTTCTGCAAAGGATACAGAAGCGGGTTTACGAGCAACAAATCGCTCATCAATAGTTGTATACTCAGCATAATTGCCTTGGTGTGCGCCCAAGCCACCATTACAGAAATAGACTTCATCGCCGACGCGAAACTTCTGAACGCCAGCACCCACAGCCTCGACAACACCTGCACCATCACATCCTAAAATAGCGGGCATTTTATCGGGATAGAAAGTGCCACGTTTACGAAGTTTGGTGTCAATAGGGTTAATGCCTGCTGCTCGTAAGTCTACCAGAAGTTCAGTTTCTCCTAAACGAACGCCAGGGTTTTGTATATCCTGCAGTTGCAGAACTTCGGGATCGCCAGCTGCTGTCATTAAAACTGCTTTCATGATTTCTTCCTCTGTGCTAAAGGTAGTTGCATTTGACAATTTAGCGCAAAGGGGAGTGAGGGAGTGAGGGAACCAGAGAGTGACGGAGGGAGTGAGGGAGTGAGGGATAGGGTTTGACGTTTTTGTTCAAAGTTAAAAATATGCAGATTAAAAGCGCGACAGTTTATGAGGAATTCAAAATTCAAAATCTGGTCTACAAGTACGCTTGTTCTACAAAATTCATGTATTACTTTATATATAAAAATCGAAGCTTTATTACGGCTGTGGGTTGATGTATAGAAAGGATTATTAATCCTTTGATTATCCAACCTTAAGCATCTCTATATTTCCGAGAATAAAACATCTTCGTAAACCTCTGCGAGTGAACAGGAAAAATTTATACTCGTTAACTCTAAATCTTGATTAATTCTATAGCTGTAAAGCACCCATCTTCCTTCAGAATTGCGTCGAAAACAATCAACACGCTGGCGAGTTTGACGGATTTTGACATATTCTTGCAATGTTTCTAATTCTTGATAGTCACTAAATTTATCGCCCCGGTCAAAAGCTTCTGTCGATGGTGATAAAACTTCTATAATTAAGCTGGGATAGCGTTTGAAATATTCAAATTTTGTATCTCGTTGGTCGCAAGTTACCACGATATCAGGATAGTAGAAAATATTCAGTGTTTCAATGCGGGCTTTCATGTCAGCGACGTAAACACGACACCCTGTTCCTCGGATGTGATTTCTTAGCAGGGTAAGTAAGTTAGCTGTAATTGTTACATGGGCATCACTTGCACCGGACATTGCATAAATCTGCCCTTGAATATATTCATGTTTAATCGGGCTAGATTTTTCGGTTTCTAAGTACTGTTCTGGGGAAAGATAGGGATGAGATTGACTAAGAGTCATTGAATAACTCCAGTTATATAGCTGTGGTTTATCGTTGCTAGGGTTGTTTCTATTTTAAGTTGATCCTTTGATTTATTTTCCGCTTTGATTTTTGAGAATCACTTGTGGAAACTCTTAACAGCGAATAGGGAAAAAGGTTTACCTAGTTGAGCGAAAATCAAATAGGAGTCTTATAGTAACATAAAAAAATGGCTAGAATTATTTACGAAACTGAAAATAGCTTAGAAATAACACAACTCAGAGCAGAAGTTTTGTCAAAACGTAATTGTGGAGAGGTTTTGTTTGAAATCCAAAAAATAATTTCAGATGAAACTCTTGAAACCTCTAAAAACATGACTGCAATTCTTGATTTATTTGTGAGCCAATTCGGGTATTCTGGTCTTGGGGTGCGCTGGAAAGAAGTGAATCAAGAAGATGCGCAAAAAATCCTAAGTTTTATTATGACGAAAGATTTGGCTTACTCTGTGCAATTAATGAGCTTAGAAGAAGCAGAGAACATTATTGTTAAATTATTTGAATTTTTCCCAGAGCATTGCAAATTTTTCACCAATGCATCATTTCGGAACAATTACTCTGGCATCAGTGGATGGGATTCAATTACAAAAGCCACATTCGACACAGGGATTATTGTTGTCAGTGATAGACGAATTGGTATTCTCTGGGTTCAAGATGAAGATTAAGCAGAAGTCAGTGAAGAAGTGGGGAAGCACCCGAGCAGCGGGCAGGGGGAGGAGAGTATACTTCGATTGAACTCATAAAATTTTTAAAAATCTCACACGTGTAGAGATGTTGCATGCAACGTCTCTACATATAGTAGTCCTAAATGATTCATAAAATTCTTTGTTTCTTGTCTTGGCGACGCCAGTCGCCTCAAGTCGGGGAACCCGCCCAGGCGAAAGCGGCTCCTCTTTGCGTCTTGGCGGTTCGATAATTTTTACAACTCAAATAGGATTCCTATAGATGAGCGTTTGTGCAAATTATCTGATTTGAACCATATTGAAATGATCAATTCAAGAAAAGTTAGCATTGAAATGGTTAATAACTTGTTAATCAACAATTAATCAAACAATAAATGATTGATAACGTTATAACTATCAATTCCTATTTCAATGAGTAATGAATTAAGCATTAACCCTGTTAAATATGTCTAAGTTAGCATTACCATTGAAGATAGCAGGAGGAGCCATCTTACTCCTTTCCTTTTTTTCATCTAGAGTAAATAGTGTTACTATTTCAGAGGGATTTGAGAACGGTACGAAAGGCAGTTATACAGCAGGTGATGTCACCCTGAGTACAGGCGTTTGGAATTTTAATGATGCCCTAATCGGTAATCTTTCAACGGATGTTAAGAGCGGAACACAATCTGCTCGCATTCGCAATAACGGCAAAGTGACGATGAAATTTGATCGTACGGGTGCTGGTACAGTTACTATCAAACATGCCAAGTTTGGTTCTGATGCTAGCACCACTTGGGAGTTGTGGTGTTCAACCAATAGCGGATCTTCATGGGCAAAAATAGGTTCGACAATTACCACAAGCTCTACATCACTTCAAACAGCAACTTTCGCTCCTAATCTTTCTGGAACAGTTCGCTGTGAAGTCCGCAAAACTGATGGAAGTTCAAACAGAACCAATATTGATGACATTGAAATTACCGATTATGGCTCTTCTCCTCCTTCTTCCTCTCTACCTCCCGGTTCTGTACCATTCTTTGACAATATCAACAACCCTGTCTCTGGTTTAGCTTACGGTAGCCCAGCCGATGTCACACCTCCCGCGCCAGTACCAAACAGCTTTGATACAGCAGTGACTAATCTTTGTGGAGCACCTGGTACAGTCGTCAGTCGTGCGGGTTTCCAGTCTATGATGCAGAACAACTCTACTGTCTTGGCAAATATCAAGCAATCTGTGGGAGGATATCTTAAACCAGGACGCACCACAGATGCAGCTTTCTTGGATGACTTGACTGATGTCTGGTTTAATGCGCAGGCTTTTGATCATATCTTTTGCGGGGAACCAGTTCAAGGCGGTTCAATTGGGGGACTCCACTTTGTCGCTCGTTATGTAGAGCTTCAGCAGAAGGGTTTAGCTGGGCGGTTAGACAACAATACATCCAGAGAAGAGGTTGTTCCCGGTACAATTTACACTATGGGCGTTGTGATGAAAGTTGGTAGTGGTACTGCTCAGTCTTCTATCAAAGGTTATCCCTACACCCTCAACGCTGAAGAGATTCTATCGAAAGCATCTCTAGGTTACAAGAACAACCCAAATACCACCTCGACTAACACGGTTTGTAATTTGAGCGTAACTGACGAGGGTAAAACATTTACAGCCGTGTTTGTGAGGAGAGATGGCGGGATTCGCACTTTCTATCCTGATGCTACCCCCGATAGTAACCCCAATTGTACGCAGTAATGATGAAGTCTGGTTAATCGGCTATCTATCAAGAACCGCGCCTCGTACTGCGCTCGCTAGGGTGTCTCAGATCTTGCACCATAATTCTCGTCCGCCAAGAAATAAATTCTGAGGCTAAGAGTTTAAGTCCGTTTTAACGGACTTTGGCTATGAGCCTTGAACTTAAGTTCAAGGCGTACTAAAGTCAAGGTGCAACATCTCAGGTGTGAGGAGATTTCAACTCCGCATCCATCCCAAAAAAATAAAAGCCGTGAAACATTCAATTTCACGGCTTTTGTTGTAGTGTGAGGAGCTAAACTTTCTATCATCATAATGCTAACTGACAAGTATAAACACGCTCGTAACAATTTTGGTAACAGAAATTTTTCTGCCAGTATTCACAACCTTTCTCGCCTGTGGTGAACTCACACCCTTGCGTACCATCCTCAGATGGGGTGACTTTCTGTTTACACATCAAAAAATAAATAACCGTGGAAGCTGAGATTAGTCCACGGCTATAAATGTGGTGTGAGGAGACTTAACTTAGGATCATCATAAACTTATTCAACTCTTGGTTAGGCGCTCGTAACAGTTTTGGTAACGAGATTATTTTGAAGCCGCACAAATCAGTTGTTCAAGCCTTTCTCAGACAATCATGCAAGAAATTTACACCAAAGCGCCACCACAGCTCGAACCAGTACCAGCTGTACAGCCATAACAATAAGCTGCTGTCTGTACCTGATTTATCAAGTCCAAAGAACCAGTTTCTAGCAACTTGGCGACTGTCAGGTTTTCCCCGTCGCGAGTTTTTGCAGGTACATTCATCATTTGGTTGAAGTCGCAGTCATACACATTACCCAGATAATCAATTGAAATTTCATCGAGACACATCAAATGTTCAACTGTACCAGCATTGAAGTGAGATTCTAAAAACTGCAAATAAGGAGTATAGAGTTTCTTTCTTTCTAGAGACAGTTTTGTTCTCCCGACTGGTAAGTTGGTAATCGTAAATAGATTGTTAAAAGTAATATCAAAGTTCTCTTGTAAATATTGCTTGTAATCTCTTTCCAGCTTTGTTTGGTTTGGAGTTAGGGAAAATTTCTCATCTTTCGGTAATTGTGGATTATAGACTAAATCCACAATTAAATCTGGCTCTTTCCCATAACCTAGTTGATTCAGCCATTGCAGTGCTTTAATGGAGCCATCATACACACCAGCACCGCGCATTTTATCGACATTATCTGACAAATAGCAGGGCAGAGAAGCAACAACACGAACTTTATGTTTTGCAAAGTATTCTGGTAAATCAGCAAAGCCATCTTCAAAAAAGATAGTCAAATTAGACCGGACAATAACCTGTTTACCTGTTGCTCTTGCTGCTTCTACCAATGGTTTGAAACCATAATTCATTTCTGGTGCGCCACCAGTCAAATCAACAATTTGAATTTGAGGAAATCTCTGAATAATCTCAATCAATTGTTGGCAAGTTTCTGGAGAAAGTTCTTCTGTGCGTTTTGGTCCCGCTTCTACATGACAATGGCTACAAGCAAGGTTACAACGCTTACCTAAGTTAATTTGTAAAACTGTGATTTCTTTTTTTGTTAAAGGAGAGGCGAGTTTTTGTTTGAAAGGTGTGATTGCTGTTTGAATCATTGTCTCATTTCTATAGATAAAATATGTGTTTGATTTTGTCTATTATCTCGTTTATCTCGTTCCCATACAGAGCATGGGAACGAAAAACGAGGAAAGATAAAACACACGCTAAAATTAACAACATCCACCACCGTTATAATACCAAGTTGAATCAGTCATCATTATTTTATCTGGCATTAACGCTGCAAGTTTTGCTGCAGTTTTATCACACACTGATGCTGGTATTCCACGCTGAAGAATATGACCCGCATCATCATCAAAAAATGGTTCTGAACCAGCATAAATGGCTGTTTTTCCTGTAAAAACACAAGCGCCATCTTCAGGAATGATAACTTTGAAAGCGACAGAATCTAGACTTTCTAAAAGAAGATTCTCTTCTATGTCATAAGTTTGGGAATCGAGCAAACGGTAGGGGCGACGGGCGCGAATTTCGACTTGCCCAAAGCCTGCACTTATAATACGCTGAATATACTCTTCATAAGTGAGTGCGCCTGATAAACACATTGCTCGCAGTCGCTCATCTTTTTGCAGATGTTGTGGAATGGGACGAGTCGCAATTGGATCACTCATCTGCAATTTTCCACCTGGTTTTAACACCCGGTATGCTTCTTGCAAAGCACGAGTTAAATCTTCTGGTTCAAAGATATTGAAAAGGCAATTTTGGGCGACGATATCAACAGAATTATCACCAACAGGTAAGTTAAAGGCATCGCCTTCACGAATTTCTACAAAGCTGGTGTCAAACCAAGGATTTTCTTGAGCAGCAATTTCCAAGTTACGTACAGCAGCTTGACGCATTTCTGCTACTGGATCAACCGCAATAACAGCACCAGAACGCTGAGAAAAATAGGCAAATTGCAAAGCTTCTAAACCACCACCAACTCCAACATACAGTACCGTGGGTTGATTCCCGAGTTCGGTGGAATGAACAGTCGTCCCGCAACCATAGTTCATTTCCTGCATTTTCCGAGGAATTTTCAAGCCTGGTAATTGCAAGGGTGTGCTTTGCACACAACAAAGTCCGACTTGCGGTGTTTGGGCGACTTCACTGTAAAACTGCGCCGCTGTTTCAAGATAACTCATTGCACTCGCTGATGTTGACTACCGTCTTTAAGTGTAGCGGGAACTAAATCGGTAATTTCATATCAATTGGGTAATTTAATTATCTAGCAAATGCAGTATGGGGCGTTCAGATTATTCTCGTAGTGCGTAACCAACTCCACGCACAGTTTGAATGAGACGCTTTTCCTCATTCGCCTCCAATCTCAGCCGCAAGTCGCGAATGTAAAACTTATTGATGCTGTAAACCAGGTAGCATCCAGTCCAATATTACTAAATCTGGATGAGACTCTCGTGCAGTCGTTATAACCCTTTCACAACACAACAATCAAAATTGTGTTAAACTTTTTTCAAAAACTTGATTTATTTACGCCACCAAAAGAGCGATTATATTTGGCACTAGATGAAGCTAACAGATTATAAAGGTTCTTAAAATAAATCTTGCTATGTACAAAACCGCAGATGTTGCGGTTATAAAAAAGAGACATTGATGAATTCATTACCTAAATTCTGCCCTTGCTGCAAAATATGTTATGGGCTATAGGACGGAAAGTTGATTTTGAACCAGCAATGAATGAGGTGAAAGTAGAAGAAGCAAAGAGAAATGAAAATAAGTATTTATTAATGTTGTGCGGAATGTATTTGAAGCAATTCCATAAGCAGAGACTGTTAAATCTGAAATTGAGAGTAACACCAATTTCAATCAAGTCTGTTTTCATGTTGACAATGGCACTGAACCTATTTTTCCAGAGATTTTACCCGACCTAACCCAGCAATTTTACTCTACAAAATATTTTGACACTGGGTTCGGACTTGCTATTACCAAATACATTCTGGAAGTTGATAGTGGAGAGCTTTTGATAAAATTAAATCTTGCGCAAAGTACCACGAGCAGCGTGCAATCATCTATAGTAACTGCATAATATAACTAGCAGGCGTACTATTAGCAATAGGCTGTTACATCTTCACCACATTCATCAGCAAGATAACACAAAGCTTTGAAACGCAAGGTCACCACTTCTTCATAAAGAGGATTTAACTTACACATAGGCGGAATGTGAAATAGCTTGCGACCAAATAGTGTAATGTCACGTTCAAAAGGACATTGAGCAGGAATTAGTTTGCAGAGTGAATGAGCTAATTTTGCGTTATGAATTTCTATTGAATCAAGCCATTGACGAACAGGTTGCAGAAGGTCGTGTTGTGGGCGGACTTGAGTAAAGCTAGTCATAATGAATTACCATCACTTGATAGTTGCAAAGTTGGTCTTGTTTGTTGGGTTTGAACCCTTTCCTATATATCTATAGGGAGCAGTTGTCTGTCTTATGCAGTTCTTTTTTGTTCTCTTGTTTGGGAACACTCATTACTACAAACTCCAGCTACAGTGTTCCGGACGATTTCTTCGACATTTTTGTTGCACATAGAATTTTTCGTACTGAAGGGATTTGACATCCTCAGCTATATAAGTAAAACGTACCTTTTCAGTTCCAAATTCTTGGTTTTCTCTTAGTCCACGTAGGTAGTCAGACAGCGATCAGTTCAGAGTCCTTATTTCCCTCCAGAAGAAACAAGGACTCCGAATGATGGTAAAGCCGCGCGCGCGAATGACCAATGATTTCTTGATGGTACAAGCCTCCGCACCCGTCAGTGGAATCAATTCTTTAATCCGTCTTGAAAAGCTTTGAGTCTCCTCTGGAGACGCTGCGCGTATGCCTAACGGCACGCCTTACGGCGAACGCATGATTGCCTGCGCTTTGCGCTTACGGAGGAAACCTCCCTCCGGGTTCGCCAGTCCCCCAAACTCCTGCAAAGACGCACTCGCGTTCGTGACGGAAACCGCCCTATGCCCTGCGGGCACGCTGAGTCCCAAGGGGACACGCGCAAGGGACGCTAACGGGTTCGCCACTTTGCCAAACTCCTACACCAGACGCACTCGCGTTCGTGACGGGAACCGCCCCTACGGGGTTCACCAGTCACCTGCGGAGGGAAACCCTCCCGCAGTGCTGGTTCACCAAGACGGCAAGTGGACTCACCAAGACGGGGGCTGGACTCACCGCTCAAACTTTTCGCAAAATCCAAAATTGTCTGACGGCTTTTGGTGCGCCAGTCCCTTTTAGGGTAAACTGGGTAAACTGACATCTGTTAAACGGCGATTAATGGAGCGCTACAAGTTGTATATACCAACTGCGAAGGTGACTACATTGATAAGCTAGATTAGTTAGCGATCGCCAATGGTTGCTCCTTGTCATGCATCGCCATTAGCAGTAAAAATCTGGACAATCGTTGCTGAGTAACGTGACGTGCGCGTGTAGTTGAGTAGGTTTTTGAGTAGTGATACCCTCACCAACCACAGGATCTATTCGTTAAATACTCGCAATTTTGGATACGCTTGCCCAGATTTACCGTAGGTAAAAATGAAGGGGAGTTTACCCGTCAAGTGCTTACTAATGATCTATTGATTCCAGCCCTCGAATCAGTTCTCGAATCACATCTGTTGCAGGTCTTCCTGTTTCATCACAATACTTTTGAAGTTTTTCGGCTTCGGTTGATGCCAAATTTAGGGTCATTCGTTTGACTGCCCATTTTTTCTTGATAGCGATTTCTTGTGTCATTTGTCAGTTCAATAATTATTACTACGAATTGAAGTTGAAGGACTAGTTATGCACCTAGAAAACCTAAATTAAGTTAAATCAATCAACAGGGACTGAGTGTATAACCTGATTTAATACTGATTCTCCATAGCAAAGTATCTTCCCTTTGAAGGAATTCTCTGAAGAAGTTATGTATTGCCCTACACTCGAAAGCTGGTTTTTAGGTGGATATTATCATGCAGTTATAGGATAAAGTATGCCATAGGCTAAATATGTCATTTTGTCAATAAAACGAAACAAGAATTACGATAATATTAGCAATAATCCCATTTCCAACCAAGAATTGCAAGTAAAGAGTTAAAATTACACTAAAAATCCTCCCCTGTCTTTATTTGGAGCGGACTTTCACACGACTCCCCATCCCTTCAACAAGAGTCTTGACCGGGACGATTTTAGATTTTAAATTTTAGATTTTAGATTGGGGGTTGGTCGGTACAAGCCCCGTCCTTCTAGGACGGAATTAATTCCTCAATCCGTCAATTTTAGATTTGCGATTTTAGATTTTAGATTGGGTTGGTTCGTTGTCCCACGAGTTAACTTAATCCGTCGATTTTAGATTAAAGAAAAGCCGATTAAAGAATTGAGGTTGGCTCAAAAAAGTCCCTTAATCCGGGAATTCTTCAATTCCTTAATCCAAAATTTAAAATCCAAAATCCAAAATTCGGGAATCCAAAATCCAAAATTCGAGTCACCTTTAGGGTGGAGTCAATCCAAAATCCCAAATCCCAAATCCAAAATTGGCTGACTATCGATCAATCCAAACCACTACTACCAGTAGTATGACTAGGAGCTTTATCTAGGCTGTAAAATCGCTCCAAATACGCAATTGGTGTTACAATAGTATACCATAAGTTTCAATAAGCACAGGGGTGTAAGGGAGCCAGTACTGTAGGAGGGTCTCCCTCCGTAGGTATCTGGCGTGAAAAAGGTGTTTCTGTCATATTTTGCTGGCTCCGAACCTGCTAGTTGGAGGCTCAGATCATAAATTTGAATACTTGTTAAGTAATTAAGCTGAGTCCATATAATACCAAATCCAGGTCAGTAAGCCTCCGTTTTCTATGATAATCATCACAGCAAAATATACATTAGTATTTATTGATACATATTAATTAAATTTTTGATTCCTTGAAGTTTTATCTACTTTCCATAGTGAGTCATATTTTTGACTATAAACTTTATATAGTTTAGACTTATATTTTTTTTCGATTCCTTGACGCAAAGTGCTTGAAGGATTCAGTAAAAATACCTCAGTATAACCATTGGGAATTTTAGGAATATTTTTGTCCTTCATCAACAGAAATTGTACTTTTGGTTCTACAAGATAACTCAGAGAAAAGACCTTTCCAGGAAGCATTCCAAAAGAATCACTGATCACAAGCGGACGAGAAGCCTGATTGATGATTTTGGCGATTTGTGGATTCCCAGAACTAACACCCTTACTCAACCAAGTTTCTGCTTGAGAACTGACAGCACAAGAAAGCACACCACAGACAATAACTACTACAAATATTATTTGCCAAATTCTCCGGAGTGCGAGAATCCCATCATAGAGCTGATAAGCAAAGAAGTAAGCAACTGCTAGTTGAATTCCCAAATAAGAAGGAATTAAATACTCATATGCTATTGTCCGCGTTCCTCCAAAAAATAAATCTGGAAGCATCAAAGGTAGTGCTGGTACAGCAATCGATAACACGATGAATAACCAAATTTTTGGGTGAGTTGTACGACAAACAAAATAAATTGAATATCCAACTAAAATCAAAAAAATATAGGTTATGGAATAGCTGAAAGGATTTTCTAAGCCAAAGTCGAAATCAAAAAACATCTGACTTAGCTTGAGTAGCCAAGATTGAATTAAAGTAAATGGTGACAATTTACCTGTTGTTTCTGTTATTCCACGATGAAATTGCAACAGGTTGGTTAGAATAACTAAAATCCAAGGCGTAAAAGCTAAAAAGCTCAAAAGTGATGCTGTTGTATAAAGTCTGGCTGTTTTAGTCCAGCGAAATCCTGTGATTGTCATGACATAAATTCCATGAGCAACCGCAACAAATCCACTGAGCAAAGATGTATAAAGACTGAGCGCTAAAGCAAACGTGTAAACTGCCCATGTGACAGTGCGATGATCGCTTACTTGTGGTTTTGATTCTAATCGTAAAGCTCTTAGCAAAGAAGCGTTAGAGATTAATATTGTGACAACCCAAAGAATATATTCTCGTGCTTCTTGAGCGTAGATGAGATGAATTGGGGAGATTGCTGTGAGTGCGATCGCCAAAAAAGGTACTGAAAAAGGTACGTTAAATAATTCTCGACACAGCCAATAAACACAAGGAAATACCAACAAGCTAATAATGACAGACAAACTTCTGATGGCTGTCACCGAAGTGCCAAAGATTTGTGCCCACAATCGTGCTATGACATAATAAAGCGGAGGATGGTGAGGGTCTTCAATCGCTAAAGATTTCAGTGTATCACCTAAATTTTTTTCAGGATTAAGACGCTGGAACTTAGCAAAAGCTTCTTTATTAACAACACGATTATTATAAATTTGCTGTCTAATTTCTGTCTTTGTATATCCAGAAATTCGCAATGAGGTGTAAGTTTCATCGTGTCCGTAAACTTTGCCATCAATATTGAAGAAGCGAAAAAACACACCCACCACTAACACCACGACAATGAGAAACCGCAACCAATTTGGAGCGAGTTTGATATGGCGCATAATTTGGTTTCTATTTTATAAGGAACCGCAGAGGACACACAAGGCAGAAAACTAAGAAAATTGAGCGAAGACAGCGTACGCTTACGCAAACACAACTCAATTAGGATTGCCATAGCTGGATGAAGTTGTGCATAACTTAGCAATAAGCACTTTACTATTATCTAGCCTGGAGAGAATTTAGCAAAGTTTTATTGATAATTTGACTAACGCTTGTTGAATTGTAAATTTGGTAACAGACGCACGGGAGGAACAACCATGACAGAAGAAAGCGTTTTTGAAGAAAGTAGTGGTAACGTTTTTGCTGATCTTGGCTTAGAGGATGCAGAAGAACTTTTTACCCGTGGCAAGATTGGGATTGTGGTACTTAACCTGTTAAAACAACGTAACCTGAAACAGCGGGAAATCAGCAAACTTCTTGGGATTCCCCAGCCAGAAGTATCGTATTTGATGAGAGGAGAGTTTCAATAGTTCAGTGAGGGTAAGCTGCTTATTTTCCTCAAGCGCCTCGATACCGAAATCACCCTGCAGCTTCGCCCCCGTCATGCGGGAACTCAAATAGCAGAAACAGTGATATCGTTGTAGGGGTTTATTGTGACTTTAACCGTGTTCTGCTGCCAGTTCTGCCTTATCTAAACAAACAAAGCCTGCAGAAGCAGGCTTCGTCTGGTAGTTGAGATCAAAAAGTCTATTGAGAAACTAGAAAACAACTCTCAATTCGCATGACTCGCACTACTATAGCGAATTCTTGTTCCTGCCCACAGCAACTTCTCTCGCAGCGTCTGATAATACGAGTTGTTTTCCCGTAAAATGATAAACTTAGCCCGACAATCTGCCATCCGCACATCAACACGGTGTCCGGGCCAAATCGAAGTTGCTAACACCCCATCAGTCCACAACTTGGTACTTAAATCGTAATCACCCAAAGGCCAAATGCTGACGACAGAACCAGGGGGTAACACGAGGGGACGACTAGAAAGACTCATCGGACAGATGGGAGTGATAGTAATCGCCTCCATACCATCATGTATAATCGGACCATTCGCAGAAACGGTGTAACCCGTAGAACCAGTGGGAGTAGAAATAACTAACCCGTCCCCTTGGTATTGATCGACGATCTCACCATCAATTTCCATCTCTAGAATTGAGGTAATCATCCTATCAGCGGAAGCGGGTTTGACACACATTTCATTTAAAGCCAGGTAGCGTTCAGACACTGGTTCCAAATGTGTCCTATCTCCCTCAAAGACTGAGGCTTGCAACATCATCCGCCGCTGCACAGCGTAACGATCTTCTAAGAGTCGATCCCAAACTCGTTCGGTGTCTTGAAATTCGTCTACAGACTCGGTTAAAAACCCCAGATGACCTCCCACGTTCACTGCTAGTATTGGGACGCCAGCCGGGGCTAGATGTCTTGCACCAGTTAAAACAGTACCATCACCGCCAAGTACCACAGCCAAGTCAATGGGTTGTCCAGCTGAAGCCAAAAATACCGGATATGGGTTATCTTTGGGTCCACTTGGTCCCATCAAAACCTGGCATTGGCGATGTTCTAGTTGCTTTGCACAAATTTCTGCCCAGCGTTTACTTTGGGAATCTCGTGCTTTATAAGCAATAATGACCTGTTTGAGCTCCACAGAATTACCACTTCAGGAGATTAAACTGCTCCATATCAACAGTGTCGCGGTTACGATAAATGGCAAGCACGATCGCTAAACCTACCGCCGCCTCAGCTGCTGCTACGGTAATAACAAATACGGTAAATACCTGACCCTTTATTGCTACTGAGTCTAGGTAATTGGAAAATGCCATTAAGTTGAGATTAACGGCATTAAGCAGCAACTCAATCGACATCAGCACTCTGACAGCATTACGGCTAGTAATTAAGCCATAGATACCGATGCAGAACAAAGCTGCTGCAAGTAGTAAAAAGTATTGGAGCTGCATGAATGTTGGTGTTCCCCCATTGTCAGTTATCAGTTGTCAGTTATCAGTTATCAATGAACAGTGATAACTGTTTACTGAATATTGCGGCTTGATTCACCGATTGAGACCAATTCTCTAGGACGTTCTGGTAACGTCAAAACTTGCTGTTGTTCTGAAGAAATGGTCTGTTCAGGCAGATACTCGCGACGTGCCAAAATTATCGCGCCTACCATTGCTATTAACAGCAAAATGGAAGCGAGTTCAAAAGGCAATAAAAAGTCAGTGAAGAAATGTTGACCGATTAAAACAATAGTGTTGCTTGGAGGTATGTCAGTAGACAGTGACCAAGGAGTTGCTAACACCATCGTACTTAAAAGTGCAAACAATCCCAAACTGACTACACCTGTGAGTGCTTTGCGTACCCAAGCAGTGGGGAAGGGTGCAAAAGCTTGCCGCTTGTTTACCAGCATAATGGCAAACAAAATCAACACGTTCACTGCGCCAACATAAACTAGCAATTGCGCTGCTGCTACAAAGTCACCATTTAGCAATAGGTATAGTCCAGCAATGCTAACAAATACGCCTCCTAGCAAAAAGGCTGAATGGACGATGTTTTCAAACAGCACCACACCGAGTGCTGTTCCAATCAACATCACTGCCAGTATGCCAAATGAAACAATCTGTACTCCTTCCGCAAGATTCACCGTTTTTTGTCCTCACTTAAAAGTTAATAGTCAAAGGTCAAGAGTCAAAAACTATGCACTGTTGACTCTTGACTAATTACCTTTACTTTTCCTGCTCTACAAGGTCTTCTGGACGCGCACCAGGGCGAGGTGCATCAGCAGGCAAACCGTGGGGATCAGTAACACCCTTCGGTAAATAAACGAGCTCACGCAAAGGTGTGACCATTGGGTCTAAAGTGACCTTGTAGGGCAAACGACCAAGCGCCACATTGTCATAGTTCAATTCATGGCGATCATAAGTAGAAAGTTCATAGTCTTCTGTCATTGACAAACAGTTCGTGGGACAAAATTCCACGCAGTTACCACAGAAGATACAAACTCCAAAGTCGATGCTATAGTGTTTGAGTTTTTTCTTTTTGGTTGCCTTATCGAAATCCCAATCCACTACTGGCAGGTTGATCGGACAAACCCGAACACAAACTTCGCAGGCAATGCACTTATCAAACTCAAAGTGAATCCTACCGCGAAATCGTTCGCTAGGAATCAGTTTCTCGTAAGGGTACTGCACGGTGACTGGACGACGCCGCATATGGTCAAAGGTAACAGAAAGACCCTGACCTATATAGCGACCAGCTTGCACCGCTTCTTTGGCGTAATCACCAACTTGCTTAAGGAACTTCAACATATTGTGTCTCTCTCTTTTGAAGTTATCAGCGTCATTTGTCCTTCGTGCTAATGACTAACCACCAAAGGCAAAGGGAAAGGCAAGTTTCAGGGCTGCAGTTAGTAGCAAGTTAACCAAACCAACAGGCAGCAAGAACTTCCATCCTAAATCTAGCAATTGGTCAATACGAACACGTGGTACTGTCCAGCGCAACAGAATTGCTAGAAAGACCAGGAAGTATGCTTTGAGTACAGTCATGGTGATTCCCAAGGAGGCGGTTACAACCTGCAACACGGGATTTGTTTCACTGACTCCCAAAGTGCTCGCTATCAGGTTAATGGGAATCGGAAAATCCCAACCACCCAGATACAAAACTGATACTAGCAGGGCAGAAAGGACCAGGTTAACGTAGGAACTCAGGTAGAAAAGAGCGAATTTCATACCAGAGTATTCAGTCTGATAACCAGCAACCAGTTCTTCTTCTGCTTCGGGTAAGTCGAAGGGTAATCGTTCGCATTCGGCTAGGGCTGCTATCCAAAAGATGATAAACCCAGCTGGTTGACGCCATACGTTCCAGCCAAGAATGCCATAACCGGATTGCTGTTCCACGATGTCGATGGTGCTGAGGCTATTGGACATCATGGCGACCGCCAGCACTGCAAGTGCCAACGGAATCTCATAGCTAATTGACTGCGCTGCTGCCCGCAACCCTCCCAGGAGAGAGTATTTGTTGTTGGATGCATAACCAGCCATCAACAAGCCAATAGGTTGAATGCTAGATAAAGCAATCCACAAGAACACGCCCATCCCAACATCTGTAATCACCAGATTCTGTCCAAATGGCACAATCAGGTAGGACAGAAACACTGGCAACACAACGATAATTGGACCAAGGGTAAATAGTAAGGCGTCGGATTTAGCTGGCACAACGTCTTCTTTGAAAACCAGCTTCATACCATCTGCTACTGGAGCTAGCAAACCTAAAGGACCAATATATTCAGGACCAATCCGCTGCTGTGCGGCTGCAGAAATTTTCCGCTCTAACCAAACGCAGGTTAGGACACCGACTGTAGCACCAATAATCATTAGTATCATCGGCACTGGCATCCAAATTGACTTGGCTAGACCAGCGCTTAGTCCCAAATCCATGAGGGATTCTATAAAAGTTCCTTGCAGATCAATTCCTGAATTCATGTCTTTTGCTCTTCAAGTCCTTTAGATCATTGTCCTTTACAACTATCCACACTTGTTAATAACTGTAAATTCGCTCATTAATATTTCTGCCTAAATCATGCAAAATTTAAGATTTTTTGCAATTCCCATGCCTAGTATATCGTTGGATGGTTTTCGCCCCTTTATCCAGACGAGAATTTCTACTGATGGTAAGGATTGGGATTTACGAAGAAAACCCTTAGTGGTGGGAGTGTGGCAGTCAGGGAGTGAGGGAGTGTAGGAAAATTCTCTGCTTCCCTCATAATCCCCTGATCACTCTACCGCTGGTCGATGGGAGTGTAAGAAACGTCATGCTTACCGTCGTAAACTTGGGTAGGACGGAAAATCCGGTTTTCTTCTAGCTGTTCTTTCCAATGTGCTAACCAACCAGCTACACGGGCGATCGCAAATATTGGCGTAAACAGATCTGTAGGAATTCCCAACTTCCTATACACCAAACCAGAATAAAAGTCAACGTTGGGATAAATTCCTTTGTGACCGAGTTTTTCCTGCACCACCCTTTCCATTTCTACGGCAATGTCATAGTACTTGTCATGCCCAAACTTGGTAAACAGCTGTTCTGCCAAGTTCTGTAAAATCGTGGCGCGTGGGTCTTTCACTTTGTAGACACGATGTCCAAAACCCATAATCTTGGCTTTGCGTTCTAGACAATCTTCTATGTAGGGACGGACATTTTCTACACAGCCAATGTCTTCCAACATCTCAACGACTTCTTCATTCGCTCCACCGTGTAGCGGTCCTCCTAACGTTCCCACCGCACTAGCTACCACTGCGTATGGATCAGTTAGAGTAGACGCTGTAACCCTTGCACTAAAGGTGGAGGCGTTCATTGTGTGTTCAGCGTGAAGTATCAAGCAGATATCAAAAATCCGCGCCGCCAATGGGTCTGGTACTTTCTCATTCAGCATGTACAGAAAGTTGCCAGAATAGTCTAAGTCCGCATGGGGACGTATTGCATCATTCCCATTTCGCATTAACTGGAACGCCGCCACCATTGTCGGAATCTTTGCTATGAGGCGAACGACAGCATCCCGAATGTAAGCAGGATTATTCAAGTCACGACGTGAATAAAACAAGCCTAATGCTGCGGCTGAGGCTTGGAGTGCATCCATCGGATGACCGCTTTCTGGAAAGCACTTCATCATGTCGCAAATGTGATATTTGATCCGTCTGTGAGAGTGAACTTCATCCTCAAATGCTGCGAGTTCTTTCGATGTAGGCAGCTCACCCCAAATTAGCAGATAAGCAGTTTCCAAAAATGTACTTTTTTCTGCTAGTTCCTCAATCCGGATGCCACGATATTCTAGTATTCCCTTTTGTCCGTCAACATTGCTAATACTGGATTGAGCGGCGGGAATGCCATCCAAACCAGGCTTATATTCGCACACCATCATGGCAACACCATCTGCTTTTTTTTTGAAAGATCTTTTCAGGCTAACTTACCAGAAATTGTTATCACCATAACAGTATCCGTTCTCCTAAAAATTCTTTCAGAAACGTTACTCTACTGTTAGAGCAAGTACTTGGGTGGCGTCAACCAAAACATCTGACTACGACCCAGAGGGGAGCCTTTTTCTGGTAGTTTTACCCCAATCATACCCGCTTTTTTCAAAACTAACGTTGCTTTTGCTTGTCCCCATAAAAGAATTTCTGCCCAAGCGCTCAAATCTGGTTCATGTCCAACCAAAGCAAGTTGGGTTTGGGGTGAATAATTTCTTGGACTCAACCAGTCTACAGCCCAATTTTCAATCCGACCATCTGGAGCGAGATAGGAACATTCCTCAACCTTGGAACTCAGTCCAGCGGCTATAAGAATTTCTGCTGTTTGGCGAGCTCGTAGTAAGAGACTACTCGCAATCAAATCAAAATGCAAACCCAGCTTTCGCAATCGCTGGGCTACTTTCTCCGTTTTTTCTCGACCTTCTTTTGTCAGTGAGCGTTCCTCGTCTTTAAGATCTGGTCGCCTTTCTTCAGCTATACCATGACGGATTAAATACAGTTCCACGGCGGAATGTCCTTTGTGAGCGTAAGCTGTTTGGAGGCGAGGCAGTGCGAATAAATGCTCGTCGATGCAAGTGGTGTTTTACCCATACAGTGGAGGAAATATCCCAAGGATATTTAGTCCTTAGTCCTTTGTCTTTGGTTACTAAGGACTAAGGAATGGCAGGTGCTATAACGCGCTTAACCCGCGTTGTAGCACTGCCTCCTGATGATTCTACTCCGACTGTATTGGATTATCTTTCGGATTCACCAATCTTAAAAGCTTCTGCTTAATCTGAGAATCGAAAACTTCCCATTTCATCTTCGCATAAGCAGAATTTTCATTACCTCCTGATAAGAAACCCATCGGAATTTCAAACCCACCTGCGCTTGTCCGTCCACCACCAAAAAGCGTCCGCTGCTATCTTGACCGAAGGCTTCTTTAATGAACTCATCAGGATCGAGGGTTAGTTTGGTTGTTCTTAAAGAACCAATCACCACCTCTAGTTCTTCATCTTCATCGTGAACAATACCGTACACCAAAGCTGTGTGGACGTTTTCTTCTGTCACAATAAAATCTGCCGCTTGGGGTATTGCATCGCGGTCATCGTAGCGTAAGTAACCAACACCAGCAATAGAAAAGTTATTTTGCACGATGCGGTTTTTGAGCGATCGCTCTATAACATCCATGACTCGCTTAGAACGATTTGCCTGTAGAATTGCGTTCAGCAACTGCGCGTCATAAAATTTACTCAAATACGCTGCTGCCATAAAATCTTCTTCCTGTGCTTGCATCAGTCTATTAGTATCCGATCGCAAGCCATGCATCAAGGCAGTCGCGCATTTTACATGTTGATTTATACTGCTATCTAGAGTCAGTAGTCCGTACTGTAAGTATTGAGTGAAAATCGTTGCTGTTGCTCGTACAGAGGGACGAACATCAAAAAAATCTGATTTCATGTCACTCTGTAAACTGTGGTGGTCAATAACCGCCACTATTGGTATCCCTACCTCTTGAACAACAGGTACTAGCTGAGAAGTCGTTCCCTGGTTGTCTATAAGAACAAAACCTTGGTAAGAAGATAAGTCCTTGCTTTTTAGTGTTTGTATTGTCCAACGCTGCGCGGGTAAGCCTGTCAGCTTGACCAAAGCGATATTTTCTTGGTGGCTCAAAGCACCAGCGTAAACGATGTCACATTTGATGTCATATTGCTGAGCTATGAGCTGGTAAGCCCAAGCACACGATAAAGCGTCAGGATCTGGAAAATCTTGAAGAATAATTAACTGGCGTTCTTGTTTATGCGCAAGAAACGTGTTGTGCAGCTCTTCTGATTTTTGATTTACCAATGAATTGTTACGCAGACCCACAAAAGAACCATCACCTACGAATGTTGTACCTGAGTGTCTAGTGAGTGGAACTTCTGCTAAATCTTTGTTGTCTATTTCAAAATCGTTTGGAGTAGGATCACCCGTTAATGGCAAACTCGAAATCTGAGTCACAGAAGAATTAAAGTGCATACGAAACGTTTTTATAAGTGTGAGGCTCCTTTTTTTCATCAATAGATACTACAGTTTGTATTTCAACACTTCAGCCACACATTACGATCTTTGCAGAAATATCAGAGCATGACATATTATCTCTGAGCCTCTTTTTTTGTCAAGAACTTATCGTTGCTAACTTGGCAGGAAAACGCCTTTAATACCTACCCCTGATTTTTTGGTAGATTTAGAACGCACCCTGTTGTTTTTGGTGTTGATATGTGTTATTCTAGCAAAAGTGACCTTGGCAATTAAACCGCTTAACTGCTGCTTTTTTGTTAGCTTTTTAGGTTGAGATATGTAAAGCTCTGTAAACAAGCTCAAATATCAAGCAAAGCCAAAAAAACTGACAATTATCTGCCTTGTTTAGATTTCGCAGAAGGTGTCAGAGTCCTATAACGTATTTTTGCCATTCTTGGTGAGTACCACTTTTTAGGTGCTTGGTGACCTCAAAGTAAAGACTACTATAAGGTCGGCGTGGATTATGACGTAAGTTCATGTGAGCTTCGTTGGGTGTACGACTACCCTTTCTAACATTGCAGCGGACACATGCTGTAACAATATTTTCCCAGGTATCGCCGCCTCCACGTGATCGTGGAATGACATGATCCAAAGTTAAATCATCGCCTGTGTAACCGCAATACTGACAAGTGTGACTGTCGCGATGTAGTAGATTTCGACGAGTCAAAGGAATCTCCTTATAAGGAACGCGCACATAGTGGCGTAACCTTATGACTGTCGGAAGCGGAAAGTCTAAGTAGAGTTGCGTGTTATTAAACTCTACTCGCTCTGCTTTGCCTTTAATCAGTAACACGACAGCTCGCCGCCAGCTCGTGATATTGAGCGGTTCGTAAGAGGCGTTTAAAACTAAAACCTTCCCCATTGATAGGCGCTCAGGCTATTATTTTTACATATATTAACACAATTATATTCAGCTTTGGTGATGAAAAAAAATTATACTATCCCAATAGTAAAAACTACAAATAATAAAAAGTCAAGATCTAAAAAGAATTCTCCTTTTTACCTAATTCTCGTGTTCATGATCTTGTGCCAATTGCGAAATCAGAGGTAAACTTCTTGATTAATCACGATTAGGCTTCTAGGAGTGAGAATGATCTAAATGATTTAGAAGCCAAAGACTGGTGTGATAGGAGTCATTCAAGATGTTGAGCCACGAGCAAACGTCCAGTGTAACCTCTAATCAGGAGTCAAATACCTACCCCTGGTTATCCCAACGTGCTTGGGTGGAAATTAACTTGTCAGCATTGTCGTACAACGTCAAGCAGGTTTTAAGGATACTGTCAGCGCACACCCAACTGATGGCAGTGGTAAAAGCCGATGCTTATGGACATGGAGCAGTTACAGTCGCCCAAACTGCGTTAGAATCGGGAGCCAGTTGGTTAGGAGTCGCTACAGTTCCCGAAGGAATTCAATTGCGAGAAGCAGGAATTAAAGCTCCAATTTTGATACTAGGTGCAACCCATACCCCAGAGCAAATTCATGCGATCGCTCAATGGAAACTTCAACCAACACTAATATCTCCCAAACAAGCTTTAGTTTTTTCCAATACTCTAGAAGCCATCAATTGTAAGACTCCACTCCCTGTACACGTTAAATTAGACACGGGAATGTCCAGGTTAGGAACAAATTGGCAGGAGGCTGCTGAGTTTGTTCAGCTTGTGGAACGCTTACCTCATCTGACTATCGCTAGTATATATTCTCACTTAGCAACGGCAGATAGTCTGGACCCTACAACAATGAAACAACAGCAACAACGATTTGAGCAAGTGATTGCTCAACTAAGAACAGTAGGGATAGAACCGCCTTGTCTACATTTAGCAAATTCAGCTGCTACCTTGAGCGATAAAGCATTGCACTACCATATTGTGCGTGTGGGTTTAGCTGTATACGGACTTTACCCAGCTGCTCATTTTCGCTTAAACATAGACTTGAAACCCGTTTTACAAGTCAAAGCACGAGTCACGCAAGTCAAAACCATTCCTCCTGGAACTGGCGTCAGCTACAGTCATCAATTTATTGCCTCAGATGAACTCCGTCTTGCTGTGGTGGGAATTGGTTACGCAGATGGAGTTCCTCGCAATCTTTCCAACAAAATGCAAGTCTTAATTCGCGGTCAACGGGTGTCGCAGATTGGCACAATTACAATGGATCAGTTGATGCTAGATGTGAGTGCATTACCAGATGTGCAAGAAGGCGAAGTCGTCACCCTACTTGGAACTGAGGGAAAAGAACAAATTACTGCTGAAGATTGGGCAAATCAGTTAAATACAATTTCTTGGGAAATTCTCTGCGGGTTTAAGCACCGTTTGCCTCGTGTTGCGATGACCTAGCTAATTCCGACACAAGCCCCTTAGCAGGTAGTTAAACAACTAACAACTAACCACGAAATAATTAAGCGTTAGATATTGCAAGACATAACTTTGTTATGATATAGTAGCTAACTGATGCGGATGTGGCGGAATTGGCAGACGCGCTAGATTTAGGTTCTAGTACCGCAAGGTGTGAAGGTTCAAGTCCTTTCATCCGCACTATAAAAGAATGGTAATTGAGTAATTATGTTCGCAGGTGTTTTTTATCACCCGTGTTATGTGTAAGTCTTAATTCTCCAATCCCCCTGATCAATTTTGAATTGATTAAGGGTGTTGGGGAATTGTTTTTTATGATCCCCTATGAATAGCCTGAGAGCGATCGCAAGGGAGCGCGGATCGCTAACCTATTGCCCTGAAGTGCTGTTAAGGTTTACGCTAAAACGTGTATTTTTTGGAGAGGCTAAGTATATTGTGAGATACGCCTCACCAATGCGTTCGCGAGAGTGTATGCCTGCTTCAGGCTAAGCGAACGCGAGTCCAACCAGGGTATCTTGTGGAGGAGATATATACAGTATTTGCCTCTATACACAAGGAATTTGTCCAAAAAGTCGGAAATATGTAGACTGCTAACTGAAAACATTAATTTATCAAAGTATAAAAATATCTAGCAAAAATAAAAGGTGATAATCCGTATCACTTTAAGGTTGATACAAATGGGCAGGATCTTGTGGAGGGTAGTCTCTTACCGGGGGAAATAATTGTAGAAAAATTATTTGTATCAAGCATTTCGTCAAATGATATGAGAGATTTTTTTGCTCTTTGTTTGGAGACTATAATTTTTCTTTAAAACGGCACTTGTCTTAAATGTCTTTTTTGTACTACAAAAGAATCTCTATAAGTAGAAATCGCTACAATGACAGTTGAGACAGTACACTATACACAACAGTCATTACAATTTTTTTTCATTCTTTCTCTTCTTGATCATTTAGTTATAATTCATACAAGTACATATGTCAAAGCTGTATTAAGAATGTGATTGGCAGATTTCACTTTTGGGGTATATAACAGACAGTGACACTGTTCTGTTACCCGGATATTTATGTTAACTTTACACACTTTACAAGTAAAAACACTGTCGTTTTAGCAAAATTTACCTGAGATTTACCTCGGTTCCAAAAACCGTATTATACTTAGGTACGAGTACTAAAGATAGCAGGGTTCCTCTGGCAATAAAAAGCAGTATTATCTCGGTTGGCATTAAACAAGGCTTACTTAGAGGTGATTTGCTTCATCTAGTCTTTACATTTTTTTAACTTGTTATGTAAAGATGTCTGCTAATCTCAGTATAAGTTAGTAAATTTAACTGGAATTTGCGAGTTATCTGAGGTTTTTTCTATCTTGATAGAAGGGTGCTGCCGCTGAGTTTTCCAACAAATCTTAAGGCTAGACTTTTGTACTTTTGATAACAAAAGCTATAAACCGTTTCAACGGACTTGTGGAAAACCCTGCATAAATTTAGCTCACACTAGCAAGAATTTAGCCTAAGTAAAAGCAAAATGAGCACAACTCCTCTAGGTAGCTACAAGTTTTTTCAGAAACTACATCCGCTATCTCTATTAGCACAATTAACAAGTCGGCGTGCTACAGGCTGCTTACAAGTATTTACAGAGTCGGCTTCTTGGTCAATCTATTTAGATGACGGTAAACTGGTTTATGCCTCTTCAGATAAAATGTTTGAACGGCTTGAAAATATTTTGGGGCGTTTGAGGCAGCAAACACATACTCTCAACAGTGCATCTCTTATGCGAGTAAGACTGATATTTGACCAAAATAAAGATCATCAGTCAACACCACAACCAGATTATCAGGCGATTTGCTGGTTAGTAAACGAAGAATACATCACTCCTCCCCAAGCCGCAGTTCTGATAGATGAATTGGCAAGAGAAGTACTGGAGTCATTTCTAATTGTAAAGCAAGGTAGTTATGAATTTAAGAGTGAAACTCTCTTAAATGAACTACCAAAGTTCTGTCGTTTGGACTTGAGATTACTTGTAGAAAATTGTCAAAAGCAGTTACGCCATCGCCAACAGACCCAATCAACCGTTGATAAGCAACTTGCCTCTCATTTCGAGTCTACCACTGAGGTTGCGCCAATGGGGCATCAAGTCAAGCTAGCAGAAGAATTGCCAAAACGGAATAATTTTGAAACGTCTGATATTAAGAACAACAAAGATTCTTACCAATCTCGTGAGAAGAGTGCATACACAGTTGCCTGTATAGATGACAGTCCAACAGTATTAAATTCTATCAAGCACTTTTTGGATGAAAGTACATTTTCTGTTGTGATGATCAACGATCCTGTTAAAGCTTTGATGCAAATTCTCCGCAGCAAACCTGACTTAATTTTGCTAGATGTAGAGATGCCAAATTTAGATGGGTATGAGCTATGTTCTTTGTTACGAAGGCATTCAGCTTTTAAAAATCTCCCTATTATTATGGTGACTGGCAGAACAGGATTGATAGACAGAGCAAAAGCAAAAATGGTAAGAGCCTCAGGCTATTTGACGAAGCCTTTTTCTCAATCAGATTTGTTGAAAATGGTGTTTAAACATATTGATAATTGAGGTAAATGTATAGGAAGAGTCACAAATTTTGATAAACACAATTTACTGATAAAGGAGACGTATAAGTGAGTATTACTTTACTTGGTACAATTTTGATTGTTGAAGATTCTCTAAGTGAATTGGAACTGATGAGCCATTATCTTGTAGAAAGTGGTTATAACGTTATTCAAGCCACTGGTGCAAAGGAAGCTTTAGAAAAAGCACAATCACAAAACCCAGACGTTATCGTTACCGATGTGGTTATGCCAGGAATGAGCGGTTTTGAGTTGTGTCGTTCTCTTAAGAGGAATCCGGTTACTCAAAAAGTGCCAATTGTTATTTGCAGTTCTAAAAATCAGGAGATTGACCGATTGTGGGCAATGAGACAAGGCGCTGATGCATACGTTACAAAGCCTTACACTCGGGAGCAGCTCCTACGAGCTATTAAATCAGTGGTCATTTGAATCAAATGAATAAATCCAAATTAGCACTTTCTATAAAACAAAATCAAAATAGCTTGGGGGATGGCTATCTTAGATTTAGGCTAAATAGACATACAGCTGCCACCCTGCCTATGAGGCACACGCAAGAAGCGATTGTTGTGCCACCTGAAACGATTTCATCGATGCCAAATATGCCTGCCTGTATCATAGGATTGATAAACTGGCGCAGTCGGATAGTTTGGGTGATCGATCTACCAAGGATGTTCAATCTTGAATATCTAGATAATAGGCAACGGATGTATAATGTGATAATTATCCGGGTAGATTCAGTCCTTTTAGGCTTAGTTGTACAAGAAATACAAGGTACAACTAAGTTTTTGCCTGATGAGATTCGCTCTCCCATGGGACAAGTTGCATCAAGCTTAACTCCCTATCTACGTGGTTGCGTTCTTCAACAAAAAGAAATGTTGCTTGTTTTAGATGCACAAGCAATTGTACAGTCTTCTATTCTCCGCTGTGATTAGAGTGTACTCAAAAGAAAACACTGATTTTTCATATGTTCATTCACCACCTTAGGAGAATATCTTTATGTTTAATAAAGCTGATGCAGCTAGGAAGAAGATTGATACTAAAAATGGATCATCTGTTTCTTCATCGGAAGATTTCACAGATGAAAGTAACCCTACAAAAGGATATACTGAAAGACGTGAGAAATATACACAATATCCTGCATCTTTAACTTTGAAGCGGTTAAGTTTAGGAACCAAAGCGACACTAGTTGCGATCGCCATTGGTACACTTCCAGTCTTAGCAATTGGAGCGCTTGCTTACTTAGTGGCCAGTAATTCCTTAACTAATAAAATTACTCAAATTCAGCAAGCAGAAGCCAATAGTCTGGCTGACAAAGTCAACCGTTTCATGATAGAACGGTATAACAATATTCAACTTATATCAAGTCTACCAATTTTTACAGATCCTAATTTTAGCAACACTTTTTCTCAAAAACAGAAACAAGAATTGCTGGATAAATTTGTAGATACTCACAAAGTAGATACTTACAAAGTCTATGATAGCATTGCTGTACTTAATTTAAATGGTGATGTTATTGCACAATCTCAGGGAAATTCAATTCCCAATCAAAGCAATAGTCAGGATTTTAAAGCAGTACGGCAAAACGACCGTTCTTATATCAGTCAACCAGAAGTCACAAAAAATACAGGAAATTCAACGGTTATTATCGCAGCACCTATTAAACGTAGCACAGGACAGACTCTTGCCATAGTCAAAGCTAGGATAGCTGTAAAAGCTCTAGATAATATCGTCAAAAATTATGCAGAATCAGGGCGTAAATACTATCTGACTGATGGTTCCGAAAAAATCTTCTTGGCAACGGATAATAAAGATATAACTAGAAGTGCCATAGCAACTTTTCCGAGCTTAGCACAACGGCAAGCACAAAAAAAAGACGATTCTTTTATTAGTGTTAATCAAGCTGATAACCAACAGCAACTTGTTAGCTACTCATCCAGAACGCAAGATGGATTGCCCAATTTGAACTGGCGATTCATTCTAGCAACAAATACAGCAACTGCATTTGAACCTCAAAGACAATTATTACTAACAGTTGCTGTCGGGACAGGATTGACAGCATTAATTGTCGCCCTGATTGCTGTGTGGTTAGCCAAACGAACCACACAACCAATTGTCAAAGCAACTACAGCAGTAGCAAAACTTGGGTTAGGAGAACTTGATACCCGTTTGGAGGTGCAATCAGAAGACGAACTCGGCATTTTGAGTCATAACATCAACCAAATGGCGTCGCAACTCCAAGCGCTAATCAAAGATCAAGAACTCGACACGCAAAGGGCAAAACTACTTACAGATATTACCCTACGTACTCGTAGAAGCCTAAAAGTTGAGGACATTTATAAAACAGCTGTTAGAGAAGTTCGTCAAGCAATGAAGACAGACAGGGTTATCATCTATAAATTCAACTTAGAAACCTTGGATGGAAATGTAGTCGCGGAATCGATCACAGCTGGTTTACCAAAAATGTTAGGCGTGGAAATCGACGACCCGTGTTTTCGAGAACGTCATGCAGAAAGTTATAAAGATGGTCGAGTGCGGGCAATATCCAACATCTATCAAGATGCTAGTCTGAGCAATGCAGCTTGTTACACCAAAATGTTGGAGAAATTTGCAGTCAAGGCAAATTTGGTAGCACCAATTATTATCGCGGGGCAATTGATAGGTTTGATGATTGCTCATCATTGTGACAGTCCCCGAAATTGGCAACAAACTGAGATAGATTTGTTTAGACAACTCGCCACTCAAGTTGGTTATGCTCTAGAGCAAGCCCAACTTCTTGAAGAGGTAGAAAAAGCACGGCAAGTAGCAGAAACAGTATCACAAGACGAACGCCAACAAAAAGAAACTCTACAAACGCAACTTCTGGAACTTCTTAGTGAAGTAGAAGGTGCAGCCAGTGGTGACTTAACAGTGCGTGCTGAAGTAACAGCAGGAGAAATTGGCACAGTTGCTGACTTTTTTAACTCTATCGTTGAAAGTTTGCGCTTGATTGTAACTCAAGTTCAACAAACTGCTACCCAGGTGAATCAGGCGATCTGGACAAACTCTGGAGCAATCGGTGAACTGACAGAGGAAGCACTGATTCAAGCCGAAGAAATCAACCGCACACTCTATGCAGTTGATGACATGAGTCAATCGATTCAACAAGTCGCATATAGCGCCCAGCAAGCAGCGAGCATTGCCAATAGCGCCGCCCAAACTGCCAAAAAGAGCGGCGTAGCAATGGATATGACAGTGCAAAACATCTTGTATTTGCGTGAAACAGTCGGCGAAACCGCCAAGAAAGTCAAGCGCTTGGGAGAATCAACCCAACAAATCTCGCGTGTAGTAGCATTAATTAATCAGATTTCCATGCAAACCAACTTGCTGGCGATCAACGCTGGAATCGAAGCCGCACGTGCAGGAGAAGAAGGTCAAGGTTTTGCTGTTGTGGCAGAGGAAGTCGGGGAATTAGCAGCCCGCAGTGCCGCCGCCACCACAGAAATTGAACAAATAGTCGAGAACATCCAACGCGAAACAACCGAAGTTGTACAAGCGATGGAGATGGGAACCACTACTGTTGTCGAAGGCACACGCATTGTCGAAGATGCCAAGCAAAATCTAGCTCAGATTTTGGAGATTTCACGTCAGATAGACGTTTTGGTGCAGTCGATTTCGACCGCCACAGCATCACAGGCGCAAACTTCGCAAACAGTCAGCCAATTGATGAAAGATATTGCTGCTAGCTCACAACGCACAAGCGATTCTTCTATGAGGGTTTCCCAATCTTTGCACGAAACTGTGGAGATTTCCCAGCAATTGCAAGCGACTGTTGGTACTTTCAAGGTGAATTAGTCATCAGTTTTTTGTCTAACTCTACCGAAAGACGCCCTACACAGGCAGCACCAGGGTGAGGCACCGCTTTTTGGAAGGTAAGCTCGAAGATAGGCGACTGTCGTACATAGTTTCACAACTTGAGTAAGTGCCGTGGCGTCCATGTCATTTGTGTCTAACTGATCAATGACTAATGAACGGCTGATGCTACAACGCGGGTGACCCGCAAGGGCGCACTGCCTCGTAAGTACTAATGACTCATGACTCATGACTGATAGCAAATATTATGTCACAAGACAAAGAATTAGAAATCCAGATGCAGTTTCTGGAGGAAGCGACTGATTACCTGAATACCCTGGAAGGGATATTGCTGGAACTCAATACCAACAGTCGTATTTCTCTAGAAAAAATCAATGCCGCACTTAGAGCTGCCCACTCAATTAAAGGTGGTGCAGGCATGATGGGATTTCGCGCCCTGAGTGATTTGGCTCACCGTCTGGAAGATTCCTTTAAAGTTTTAAAAACTAGAAAAAACTCTTTAGAAATTAACACGGAGTTACAAAGTTTATTGTTATCTGGAGTAGATTGGCTACGTCAGATAGTGGAATTTTTATCAGAAGGCAATGTTATAGAGGAGGAGTGGTTATCGACTTTCTGTTATCCAGTTTTTGAAGAACTGCATGCGCGTTTGGGTGATCCAACTCCTGAGGATGCAGCAACTATGCTGTCTCCCGAAGATGGGCAAGACATCATTCCTTTACTGTTTCAGACAGAAGTAGAAGGATGTTTGCAACGCTTAGAATCCGTGTTGGCAGATAGCGAACAACCTTGTTTAAAAGAAGAAGTTGCGATTATGGCAGCTGAGTTAGGTGGTTTGGGTGAAATGCTGCAATTACCAGCTTTTACTCAACTTTGCGAATCAGTGGCAAACCACTTAGAAGCAGCTCCTTCCTCTGAGATTGAAACAGTTGCCCGTGTGGCATTGGAAGCATGGCGGCGATCGCAAGCGTTGGTGATGACAAATCAACTAGATAGCTTACCAACAGAAATTCAGCTAGAGGATTTGGCTTTTGAAGCTGCAGCATATACTCAAACAGAACTGCTACAAGTAGAAGTAGCACCCCTGCTAGATCCAGAAACAGAAGTTTTTGAAACAGACATTCTGCAATCAGAGGAAACACAAGAAACTTGGTTGGATCGTCAAATCATTGCAGCTGATTTTGAAGCTTTAGAGGCAGCTTTTGCGGATGAGAGTAACGCTCAAGTTGAAGTGCCACAAAATCCGGAACCAGTTGTTGCTCAAGAAATTCCCACAACAAATTACAAATTTGTTGAACCGAAAGCGGAACAAACTGTTGGTAACAACAATAAGAGTGAACCTCAGGAAAATACAGTTCGAGTTCCTAGCAAGCAACTTGAGCAAATTAATGATTTGTTCGGGGAACTGATTATTCAGCGCAACGGATTAAATCTACAACTTGAAAGGTTACGCAAACTGATTCGTAATTTGAATCAGCGAGTGCAAGTTCTCGGCAGGGAAAATCAGCAATTACGTACAGCTTATGACAGGATATCAACTCAGAGTGTAATGTCATCTAGTGTTCCATTCCTGGCATTGCCACCGAGTCAAAACGTGGACGATTTCATCGGATTTGGCGATGACAACCAGACACAACGCCGGTTTGATTCTCTAGAAATGGATAGCTATAACGAATTAAACCTGCTATCTCAAGAAGTGATGGAAACCATCGTTCAAGTCCAAGAAGTCACAAGTGACATTCAACTCGGTCTTGACGATACAGATTTATTTGCCCGCAAACTCACCAAAACATCCAAGCAGTTGCAAAGAAAGCTGACTCAAGTACGGATGCGTCCGCTATCTGATATTGTTGATCGCTTTCCCAGGGCTTTGCGCGACCTGTGTGTAGAGTACGGCAAAAACGTCCAACTGAAAATTGAGGGTGCTGGTGTCTTAATTGAACGTAACATCTTGGAGGCTTTAAATGAGCCTTTGATGCATATGTTGCGAAATGCCTTCGATCATGGTATGGAAGATCCAGAAACACGTCGCGCCTCCGGTAAGTCAGAACAAGGATTAATTGAGATTAAAGGCACACATCAAGACAATCGGACAATCATTACTCTCAGAGATGATGGACGTGGGATTCCATTAGACAAAATCCGTACTCGTGCTATAGCTATGGGGTTAGAGCCTAGTCTAATAGCACAAGCTACTGATGAAGAACTGCTATCGCTGATTTTTGAGCCAGGATTTAGCACCTCTGAGCAAGTCACAGCCTTGTCCGGTCGCGGTGTTGGTATGGATGTGGTTCGCAGTAACCTCAAACAAGTACGGGGAGATATCAAAGTTGATACGGTAGCAGGCAAAGGGACGACTTATACTATATCAGTGCCGTTTACACTGTCAGTAGCAAGAGTCCTACTAATAGAAAGCAACCGAATGCTTTTAGCATTTCCCACAGATGTGGTTTCAGAAATATTCTTGCTGAATCATGAGCAAGTGTTCACAATGGCAACCAGCGAAGTCCTTAATTGGCAAGGAAACATGTTACCGTTGGTTCGTCTGGGTCGGCATTTAGAGTTTAATTGCCCCCGCTACGACAACCCGAATTTAGAAACTCCCCCTGCAATTAATGCTGCTAGTATACTTATCGTCAACCAAGGCAATCAACCAGTGGCGGTGCAAGTAGATCGTTGTTGGGGTGAGCAAGAAGTTGCTATCCGTCAAGTTGAAGGAAATATACCTTTACCCAGTGGCTTTAACAACTGTACGATTCTGGGTGATGGTCGGGTAGTCCCACTGGTCAATGCCAGCGAGTTACTTTACTGGATTGTTACCAACCAACGCACGCCTAAAACAAATCAACTACCATCGCCAAGGTTAAAGACCGTTTTCCTGACGCCAGCTGATGACCAATCACTGCTGCCAATTAATGAAAAAGGTACCGTTTTAATTGTAGATGACTCAATTAATGTCCGGCGCTTCTTAGCCCTGACTCTAGAAAAAGGAGGGTATCAAGTAGAGCAAGCTAAAGATGGTCAAGATGCACTCGAAAAACTTCAGGGTGGTTTAAGAGTTCAGGCTGTTATTTGTGATATTGAAATGCCTCGTGTTGACGGTTATGGCTTTTTAGGTCGGATCAAATCAAATACTGACTTTAGAAATATACCAGTCGCTATGCTAACCTCTCGCAGTAGCGATAAACATCGTCAATTAGCAATGCAATTAGGTGCTAGAGCCTACTTCTCCAAACCCTACAATGAGCAAGAATTACTGAAAACTTTGGATGAAATCATTTTTCCTTTGGCAGGAGCTTCTAACTAAAAAATCATGCTGATTAAAGGTTATGTCAAGAGTTAACAAGAGATAGTGCGTTGCCAGCAGTGATTCTGGTGGGGGAGCAACTACCAATAAAGCGCTTTGCTGATTTGTCTTAAAATATCATATGTAGCAAATTACTCCAATCTAATACTGATATACTGGCAACCTTTCCTAACCTCTAATACTTGAATCTGAACAGTATGCCGTACCCCAAAAAACGCCATGTGAAACTTCATATTCTCAATAAAAATTACATGACGCCTATATTTTCGTACTTTATTGCGACTAAAGGTATATTAATAAGCCAAAGTCTATTTTGAAACTGGCTCTGTGACTAGGTTTTAAACACCTGAATTCTTACATTTTGTTAATTGTAAAAATAATTAGTATATTAAGAATAATTCACAGCTAATCCACCAAACCATTATTGCTTCACTTCCCAAAAAAGTAAAAAATTTATCTATCTGTAGATTGATCATAGATAATTTAATCTAAAAAAAGATTTCAGCCCACAGGACGATTCATCTTTGTGGTATTGAAAGTAGAAAAAGTATGAGGCTGAATCTTGACGAAATTGAAATGGTGGTTGCAATCAAGCTTTGAAAGACACAAGTACAGCTACTTTTTGACACTCTTGTTGGGCTAAGTTAAAGCAGAGGCTTTTCTTTAAAAGTTAAGATTGGTTTGCAACCACTGCTCAAAACTTTTTCGATAGATACCAAATCAGGTAAGCTATAGTGTATCGAAGATTCATGACAGGCTGCGTCTATAATGCTACCCTGCCAATGTTTAAAACTACGCGTGTATTTTGGATAACGATTACTTTGGAGGAGTTTCAATGAAGAATATTAGTTTTGGTTTATCTGTGTTGCGTCCCGTACGCTTTCTTATTGTTGTATTCACTTGTGCCTTGCTGATTTTCTCTAATGCGTTTCCTGCTGCTGCAATTGGTACCAAACAGAGCAGTCCGCAAAAAGCTACTGATCAGCTACTAGAAACTCAGAAGGAAACTGACAAAGCTACTGCAAAACCACCTCTTGGATTGGAAGAGACAACAAGAAAAGCAAACGAGGGACTGAACGAAGTTCAGGGAGCTGCAGATTTGAATAAAATGAATCGTCCTGAAAATTCCCAGAGTGCAGTTTCAGCAGAAGATAAAGTTGAGAGTTTTTTGGAAAAAATCACAGGTAACAAGTAAGCAATATTTCTTACTTTCCATACCTTTTCATTAAACCAAGGTGTAGTTTTTAAAATTGGGTGTAAAAAGTAAATTATTGCTCAATGTTCTGGGGTTTTGAGCAATTCATTTTTGATTTCACCATTGGGTAGACATCTCGATTTGTATATTGAGATGTCTATTTATATTTAGTTAGAAAAAACAATCTTTCCTTAGATTGATGATGGTACGAGTTTAATTTGTAAAGGTTAATGAAGAAGCGAGCTAAGGGACTTAAAGTTATGCGCAAGTTAAACATTGGTTTGACAGATGAACAGCGTCAAGGTGTAATTGATCTGTTGAACAAAGATTTGGCAGATGCCTATCTTCTGTTAGTAAAAACTAAAAAGTTCCACTGGGACGTGGTCGGGCCTCAATTCCGCTCCCTTCACCAGCTTTGGGAAGAGCACTACCAAGTACTGACTGAAAATATCGATTCTGTAGCTGAGCGAGTGCGTGCTTTGGGCGGTTATCCTATTGGCACAATGGAAGGATTTCTCAAAGTTGCCAGTCTCAAGGAAGAAGGTGGTACCGTTCCCACAGCAACTGGTATGGTCAGTCGACTAGTGGAAGACCATGAGCAGGTAATTCGCAACTTGCGGGAGCATATAGATCAGTCGAGTGAGAAATTCCATGACGAGGGAACTGCTGACTTCCTAACTGGATTGATGGAAGGGCATGAACAGATGGCTTGGATGCTACGCTCATTTATTGAAGGGCAAGACCTACAGCCAGATGGTTCACAAGCATTAGGACAAACAAAAACTCCTGTAGGTGTGTAATCTGTGTTGGCAGATTTAGCATAAATCAGTGAACAGTGAAGAGTTTTGCGGCGTATTGTGAGACAATCTGCTGCAATGAATGCAGATTGTTAGATAGAGTGAAGATACGTTTACTCCCTCGCTTACTAATAACTGTTAAATCTAAGGTGTGAGTTTAAATTGGCAGATTGAGGTATGAATAAATTCCTTGCATCTACCCCCTCAGTCTGCCAACTGGAAAAGCAAAAAGGAGTCTTCAAGTGGTGGAAGCATATAAGGCAGAGCGTACTATCTCAGCTGTTTTTAAAGAACAGAAGCAAGTCGATGATGTAATTCGGCGTTTATTAGACCGGGGTGTGTCCAGAGACCATATTTCGGTTATGGGCAGAAATTTTCAATCAGAAACCCGAATTGCTGGTTTTATTAGCAAAAGAGATGTCATACTGGGAGGCTTGAGAAGCGGAGCAATCTTTGGTTCCTTATTCGGTTCCTTCCTCAGCTTGCTCACAGGTGTAGGCGTACTGTTTATTCCTTTTGTCGGTCCAATTGTCGCAGCAGGGCCGATTGGTGCAGTGCTGTTAGGAGCTGCAAGTGGTGCGATCGCCGGAAGTGCAGGCGCAGGTTTAGTATCTGTTTTGACCACATTGGGAATGCCAGAAGACAAAGCAGCAGTTTACCAAACCCGCTTAGAGGCTGGTGAGTTCTTACTGATGGCAGAAGTGCCTGGCGATCGCTCTGGAGAATACCAAATCCTAATTGAAAGTGCTGGTGGTGAAGAAGTCAACACAATTGAACAAGCGCTACCTCGTGCTTGTACTGCTGGCTGCAACGGTCCAGAGGATTTATCTCCAGAAATTCGCTCTCATCTTTCTGCTGAAGCTCAGAGTACATTCATTGAACGTTATAACACTGCAATAAAAGAGACAAATGATGAATCTAAGGCTGAACAAGCAGCCTGGGAAACTATTCATCAACAATATGATGAAGATGAAAATGGTGTCTGGTCAAAGGCAAAAACAACTGTTTAGCAAATAGTTATGAGTCATTAGTCATGAGTAAAATACTCTAGACTTTTGACTCTTGAGTTTAACCTACTTTTCAAGGTAATTTATAACTAGTCACTCTTATTGTTAACTGACCTTGGCGCGGATCACGCTTAAAGATAAACGCTCCTCGTTCTTTTTCACCACTAGATAAAAAGTCAATCTGTATATCCCCCGTTTCTTTTACTTCGCCGTTAATTTCCAACTGGGCCATAACCTGAACAGATTCGGCTGTTTCTCCTCCAGTATTAACTACCTCGAAAGGAATATAAAATTGTCCATCAGCTTCCCGAATTGTCTTGTTACTAACACCAAGGACAGGAGGTTGATGTTTTTCGTTGAGCCAAGTATAGCCTACCAAACTCACAATAACTGCCAGGATCAATGAAGCAGCACCGAAAGTTACCCATTCTGCAAGTGTTCTTTTCGGTTGCTGTTGTTCTTTTTTGTGATCATTAGATTCATTTGCTTGACTCATACTGCTAACCGTCCTGCTGCACCTCCGATACTCGCAGGTAATCCCAGCAGCAAAGTGTATTCCAGCCAAATTGTCCAGGGATCGCTAAAGGTTACCTTTTGAAAGAACCACAGCATAAAAGCTGCTGCTACTAGCGACACTAAGTATGCCATAATAGTTTCACTAGATGGTCTTTGAAAAATTCCTTGTTGCTGTCTGCGCTTTTGCTGATCTGAAAAACCTGCCTGAAACACAACGCCATAGGAAATAAGTATAGACGTCGCAATAATTGCCAAAAGCCAGAGCGGTGTTACCGCTGCTGCTAGCATAGGAATTTCGTCTGTTGGCGCGATGTTAAATGCAATGACAGTTGCACCAATCAAGGTTGCACCTACATCGGCAAAGGTAGCGTGTAACTCATCTGGTTTCCTTCGGCTTCCGTCGCTTGTTGAATCACCTATTCGCCCTTGCCCATCACCATCACGAGTGTCTCCTAATAACTGGTTTGCCAATGCCACGCCTAAGGTAAATGGTACACCTTCAAAGACGATTTTACCCAAAGCTTCCTTCATCGAAGTTTCAGGTGTTAGTTCTTGCATTAACAGCAGCATGAAGGCGGAGCAAACCAATCCAATTCCCATTGCTTCTATAGTATCTGTGAGTGATCCATAGGGTGGAGAGTTTCGTTTGCTTCTACGAAAACCTTCTGTCCGGTTCAGCAAGAAAACTACCAGAAACATCAAGGCGATCGCCAACATGATCATTGATGGTTTTGCCAGTGATCCTATCCACCAAACCTCCATTGTGTACAGCAAAGGGATACCAAATAAAAAGCCTCCACAAGCACCCCGAATAATGTCATTAATCTCGTTTTTCCAGACATTTTTCCGGCGCTTTCTTCCGATACTCATAGTTTGTTAGTCATAAATACTTGACTGAATATATCTAAAATACTCTTTTGGTATGAGATTTTAAAAAAAACTGCTTTTTGTGTATACCCAATATCTTTCTTAAGATAGGTACACATAAAAAGTAAGTCTGATATTCTATCTTATAGACGCACATAATACCTAAAACTAGAGGTGTCATATGAGTACTGAGGACAGAAGTGCTGAGAACAGAATAGAAGCAACAGCGAAAAATATCGAAGGTAAAATTCAAGAGGTAATTGGTAATATAACAGGAGACCCAAAACAAAAAGCTGAGGGTAAAGCAAAGCAAGCAGAAGCTCAAGTTAGACACACTGCTGAAAACATCAAAGACGAACTGAAGAAAAATTTATAGAATACTATATCCCTTTTGTCATCCAACTAGGTAACGTCGTTAATTAACTAAAGGTTTTACGAAGTCAAAAACTCCACTGTTTCATTTGCAGTGGAGTTTTTTAGTAATTTAAAACAAAAAAGGTTAGTCCTAATAAATTGGCTCTAACCATTGTTTTCACTGTCATTAATTTAAACAGCACTCCTACGAGTAATTAAGCCCCAAATGAAGATAGCAATCATTGCTCCAATCACAGCAACAACCAAACCAGGAATACTTAAGGTAGCTGCAGTTAGGGAAAGGGTTCCGGTTTGTAAAAAGGTAACGAGACTACCCCCAACAAAAGCTCCGACAATACCTAAGACAATTGTGGCGAGAATTCCACCACCTTGAGTACCAGGATAAATAGCCTTAGCTATTGCTCCAGCGATGATACCAAGAACTACCCAAGCAATAATGTTCATAACTCTATATTTCAAATTGATAACTATACTATATATGTTATCAATCTAAACTTGACTTGCTCTTCTATCGCAAGTGCAATAACTGTTCTATCGTAAGAGATAACTGTAAGAAATTCTAGTATAGGAATCAGGTTTGATGAGTGTGAAATTGTTTGCGTAGGGAGGGAACGCTTAACGCTTAACGCTTAACAGGAAAAAAGGCTCTTGAAGTGTACCTAGCTTCGTCAAAAATCAAATAGTAGTCCTAGATGACTTGCCTTTCGTTAAGACACTACATCTATTTCTTAAAGAGCAGCCAATCTCATTGTATAGTGTAGAGCAATACAATGTTTTTTGTTTCAAAGAGTTTGTGCTCAACTTCAGGATCTAGATTGTTTCACGACTCAAGAAGATGAAACATAGCACGCACGTTAGAGGAAGTGCAAAGTAGACAGTGAAACTGTTTGAACCACTGTTAATCATTCAATCGCATGTTAGATTGTGAGTATGATTGGCAAAACTCTACAGTGCATTTCCTCTTGAAAGTAGGGTGCTGAGTGTGTGATTTAGACTGGGCTAATATGATAATTGACCGTAGATAATCCAAGATAGCGTATGCTTTATGCCACTAGACCGGAACGTAAAGCTCGAACTGCAGCTTGGGTACGATCATCGGCACAAAGTTTATTTAGGATGTTGCGAACGTGGGTTTTCACGGTACCAACTGTGATGTATAGTCTCTCAGCAATCTGTCCGTTACTACATCCTGCTACTATTAACTCTAGAATCTCCAGTTCTCGTTGTGTGAGTGGATAAGTTTCTAAAACTTGCTCGTATTCTGATGGCAGCGCTTCGATTTTGACAGTTTTAGGCAGTTCAGATGGCTGATTTTCTGGAATACCTTGCCGCATTTGCTGCAATACCACGTTGGCGATCGCCGGATCAATCCAGGAGTTCCCTGTGTGAGTTGCTTGAATTGCTTCGGTCAACTTATCTATACTTGTATCCTTCATATAATAAGAGTCAGCTCCTGCTGCAAAAGCCGCAAGTACTGCATCTTCTGAATGATCCATCGTTAAAACAAGGATTTTGGTTGCTGAATCACCCGTCTGTTTTTGGAACTCTCTAAATCTTCGGGTGAGTTCAATTCCATCAATATCGGGTAAACCAATATCCACAACAGCTACATCTGGCTTAGCTGTTTCCAAAAGTTTTAGTCCTTTTGTTCCATTTGGAGCTTCACCTATAACTCTAAGTGTGTTGCTCGACTGTAATGCAGCCTTTAGCCCCATTCTAGTCAGATCATGATCCTCAATTAAAACAATACTAATTTCACTCATAGTTACACTCTTTACTTTAGGAGATTGCATCTGTCAATATCTGACATTTTGCAGATTGTTTTTTTGATTTTCCAAAACCAAAGATAGATGATATTTTATCAAACTTGCATCCACCGATAGAAAGAAGGAGTTTTTTCTCTTCTTGCTATTTTATACAGACAAATATCTTGTTTGGGAAATATGGGTAATTTCTCAAAAAATTTCAAATATAGTCGGATAATTTTGCAAATGTCCACTAGTACTCCTTGTGATGATGGATCATCAATTGACTAGACGCATAAAACTTATGAGCTTTAACAACAGTTTGTATTTTTCCTGATCAGTAAGTTAGAGTTAGTTATTTGTTACCAGTCTAAAACGAATAAATAACAACAAATGATTTTTTTTATAAAATCATTGTTAAAGTTGATTGACAAAAAAAAGCCTTTTATGGACGAAAAATTCTAAGTATACTCAGTCAACAGCCACACTACCACCTGTTGGGTTGGGCAAACCCTCGACAAGGATGGACAACCCTTGTATTTTTGCGGCGTATCCTTTTAACTAGTTTGATTCAAATTTTTTGGTAAGGGCGCAAAAATACATCCAGATCTCGGGTTTTACGAGTAGACATTGTTGTCGGGTTGTCCATCCAAGGCTCATGGAAAATGAAGCGGCAGGCGAGTACGTCAAATGGAAGATCTCACCAACGGCTTGCTAGCAGAATCACGAGTTGGCAGCACCTAAACTCAATTGTCTTGTCATATATAGTTCTGACTAATGGCTGAAGGCAGGTGTTTGAGTGTCAATTTATAATTGTACTGAAAAATACTAAGTGCGTTATTAGACTACGGTTTTGTTCTGATTTCCACACAAACAATTATTGTTATGCCTGTGAGTCGTGTTTGTTGCTGTGCTTACTGCAATGACAAACCTACAGCATATCTCAAAAGTATCATTTTGTCAGAATCAAGTGGAGCAAAGTCAGATTAGTCCTGCCAATAGTTTTGTTTGTTCCTCTGGCTTCCCTTGAAGTCTGAGTAGCTACTCCCGGTGCTTAGAACTTCGGTGTGCGATGCAAACTTCTGTGAGGGTAACCCGAACCCAAATCACTGGCGTTAGCGCTTTACGCACGCCAAGGGTGAATATCGTCAGATGTGCCAAGGCATCCCGAAGGACAGAAATCCCAGTTTTGCGTTAAATTTTGAGATGCTGAGCGCCCGTACGCACTTACATTCACTGTGCTACCCCTACATATTTTGTAGGAAATAGGGCACGCTCTCGTCGCAAAGCATAACATTTTAGATTTAAAACGACATTTGATTACAGGCAAATAAGTTGCAATTCATTTAAATTGCATGTTTTCCATTAAGCTAACCTTTTGTCATTGATCGTTTGTCTTTACAGAATGAGTGAATGAATTTCAGCTCATCTGTCATCTGAAATTCTGGTGATTTATAGAAAGAAACTGGAATATACGTAAAACAGATTGTATGAAATCAAAGAATATGTCAGCCAATTTTGGATTTTGGATTTGGGATTTTGGATTGACTCCACCCTAAAGGTGAGGAGCTTGAAGAATTTGGGATTTG
>NZ_CAWPKW010000220.1:0-60141 GCF_963888615.1 Brasilonema octagenarum UFV-OR1
GGGGCGGCAGCTTTTCGGGGGAAGCTTCCCCCGAAAACGTGCCTTGGGAACCCCCGCAAGGCGCTGCTCTGGGCACAGAAGTGGCACATGAGGGAAACCCTACCAAGAGCGCTGGACTCACCAGATGCCTAGGTCGGGAAACCCTCATCAAGCACTGGTCTCACCAAATCAAACCGGATTCGTATAACTCTTGAAGAAAAAGCCATCCATATCAAGAAGCTGTCCGGTATTTACATCGCTAAAGACTGGGAGTATATGATAAAGTTCAAATTTGTTTTCTTTCATAAACGCAATGGAATCATTATATAGTCTTTGATTTTTATACAAAGCTTTCAATGACAGTTCCATTTGAACCCCAACAACTTTTTGGAGAGATTCATTGGCTCCTTGTAGAATCTGCTCTTCAAAACCTTGACAGTCTAATTTTAAAAAAACTTTGGAATTATCTAACTTATTTTCGTTCCAAAAGGTATCTAAGGTCTTTAATTGAATTTGGATTTTCTCTTTAACTTCAAAAGCAGGTGCGACACTTTTGGCATATTCTGTGGGTTCTAAAATAGAACTTAAATCGGAGAAATTGGTTAAGTTTATTTGAGTGGTTCCATTTTCCGCTCCCAAAGCAAAATTAAAACCTGACCACTTTGAGTCTTTGGTTTTAGTTTTTTGAAGAGAATTAAAAACTTCTGGTACTGGTTCTATGGATAAAATACGCCCATCAAAACCCTCGCTTCTAATTTCTGTGGCATATTGACCGAGATTAGCCCCTACATCTATAACCGTGTCTACATTATGGTTATTTAATAACTTGATTAAAAAATTATATTTGCGAGGGGGAGATCTCACGACATCAAACCCTGTCTTGTGAATCAAAGGGCGGAGATTCTTCATCGAAAATTGCCGGATTTGATCAACAAAAATCATTTTTTTAAATTAAGTGATGATAAAGTACGATGGCGATACGCCTCTGGCGTCTGCCCTTTGGGCAATCGCTCTACCTTTATCTTATCAATTTTCTCGCAAGGTAATAAAAAGGCAGACGAACAACACAACACGCAACAGCTAAGATTCGGGTGGAATGAAGCTGGCATTTTTTGTGGAACTATCCCAAACTATCCAGGCAAATTCATTCTCTAAGTCACTTCCATTCTTGGCGACTTTGAAATAAATCTTTTCACCATTTCTGGCTTCAACGGCGAAGTCAGCTTTGTCAGCATATATTACCTTAAAACCATTGTCTCGTAGACAATACATTGCCCAAGCTTTCAACGACTGCTTGTGTGGCTCATGCGGAATTGGAGGTTTTGTAATCACCTCTTCAATAACTTGATATGTCTGTTGTAAATTAGCCATTAGTCATTGAGTCATTTTGTCAAGATTTTTTTATCGTCGATTAAAGAGTTCGGTGACTTTTACGTCTATACGCAGTTTAGGTGAACTATTGGGGTTCAAATCCCCATCTCCAACTGAAAATGTCTTGATTTTGAATGAGCGAATTTTGAATTGTTATTTTCTTGTGTTGTCAGCTATTGTGGATCACAGCGAATCTCTATCATAAAGCCATCGGGGTCATAAAAGTACACACCTCTACCAGTAGGACGTGTAACTGGTCCGTGGGCAATTTGTATTTGATTTTGTCTTAAAACTTCTACTGCTTGCTCAAACAATTCAGGAGCAATGTCAAACGCCAAGTGGTATGCTCTGGTAAAAGCACGTTCTGGATTTGGATCTGGCGGTGGTAAGTCTGGTTCCCAAAATAAATCGAGAATAGTACCATCTGGAGTGACAAAATTAGCGACTTTTCCTTGTGCGACTAAGTCTACCAGAGTTGCAGGAACTTCATCACCAGTCAGTTCGTGCAAACCAAGAATATGATTGTAGAAGTGTCGAGAGCCTTGCATATCATGGACGTTAAGGGCTATGTGATGTACTCGTCGCAAGTCACCGGAAGTCAGGACACTTTTGAGGGATTGAGGACTTTGTAGCATGGCGGTACTCAATTGACTGATTAAGGCAGAAGGTACACTTAATGACTTTTCCCTCTACCAAACGCTTCACTATTGATGAGTATCATCATCTCATAAAACTGCGATTCTTTCATGCAGATGACGACATTGAATTAATTCACGCAGAAATCATCGAAATGGCAAACAAAACAGTTACATTGCCCTTTTTCCCTGATTTATCGCTCTATTCTCTAGTGTTTTTCCTAATTTTTATCAAGTAGAGCAAGGATTATCAGTAATACTTGATTGTCAGGTATTTTAGTAAAAAATAAAACATACATAACACAAAATAAATATTTACAAAAGCTGAGATGAAAGCTCAGAAATAAGTAATAAATTATATCATACAAAATCGAGTGTATACGGTAATTTTGTATAGTCCTCCACAAAAGCAAACTATAGCTTTAGAGAGACTATACCATTTAGTATGTCTGTCTTTGGAGCAATTCAATTATTATTTGTAATCGTTAAATTTTCTAGTGAAGACAACATACAACTGAGCGCTAACCTTTTTAATTTCTTAATTAAGGAAACGATTGACATGGTTGAGAGCAGGCAGGCTTCGGAACGGACGAATGTAAATACTGCAAACAGCATAACTACAAGTCAACCTTATGCTGGTACAGTAGGCACAAACGTAGGGGTTGGGGTATCCAGAACAGATGATGCGAACCGCGTGAGCATCGGTCAACCCAGTGTGGGTTCATCAGGGACAAACATAGGTGCAGGGTTATCTACAGACGCCTATACGAATTCAGGGACAAACATAGGTGCAGGGTTATCTACAGACGCCTATACGAATTCAATTAGCAGTAATGGTCAATCCGGTGCTCAAGCAGCAAACGGAGGCAAAAATCCTATGCTAACTAGAGCACTGATAGGCGGACTCATTGGTGGTACATTGGGCTCAGTAGCAGCGGCTTTTGCGGGTAAAAGAATAGCTCAGGGCGTTAGCGTTGCTGCAAAAGGTTTAGGAGAAGCTGCAAAGACTATCGGTGGGGGTCTTAGCCAAACAGGAAAAGGTGTCGGGGAAGCGGTAAAGAGTCTCGCTGATGGTGCGACACAAGCTGTTGTCGGTGGCGCAGTGGATACGGCTAAGGGTGTTGCTGAGGGAACTAAGCAAGTTGTAGAGGGTACATTGGACGCAGTACAGAATACAGCACAGGGAGTTAACCAAGCTGTACAAGCTGGAGCGGAGATAGTCCAGGATACAGCAAATAGTGTTGCCGAGGGTACTAGGCAAACCGTAACAGGTGCATTGGACGTAGTACAAAATACGGCACAGGATGTTAACCAAGCTGTACAAGGTGCTGCAGACACTGCAAAGGATACTGCAAATCGTGCTGCACAAGGAACTAGGCAAGCCGCACAAGGTGCTGCAGACACTGTTAAGGATACGGCACAGGGTGTGAACCAAGCTGTACAAAGTGGCGCACAAAATATTAAGCCTTCTGAAAATCAGAGCAATCAATATCAAGAGCGGACGGTTGCAGGCAACCAGCCAATCAATAAAGGTGAAGTTGAAATGGATCGTACACCAGTGGTCTATATTTCAAGGCCAGAGAACAAAGAGCTACTTGTTGATCCAATTGTGCCTGTAGATGCTGAAACCTCATTGGGTTCTGGTAAAGGGGACTCGCTTGAGGAAGAAATAGCTCGGATTGACGATTACAAATAGCCATTTAACATTGCGAGGGTCATCAATCAAACCTAGACGTAACAATGATGCCCCTTTTTAAATAAAGGTAGTCCAATAGGACTACCTGTCAACATAGGAACCTCGCAAGTTATAAGAGATAGTTTTTTCGGCTTAGACCTTGTCAAATCAAAGACAAAGGTCTAAGCGTAGATTTTTTGTCGTCTAAGCAGAAGAGAAATTAACCAGTTTTGGTACAAAGGAAACGATTTTTATGAATGGGAACCAGGAGCTTTTGGATCAGCTGAACGGCAATACTGATGTAGCTACAGAGCAACCTGAGGCTTATGAAGTAGCTCAAGATACGAGTAATGGGTTATCTAAAATAGCGATTGGAGCACTTATTGGTGCTGCCTTGGGCGCAATAGCCGGAGCTTTAACTATTAAAGGTACAGCCGAAAAGGTTAACCAAACTGTAAAAAATGTAGGCGATAAGGTCAAGGATGCAGCCCAAAATTTGAACCAAACAGTACAAAGTGTAGGGGGCGCAGTAAATACAATAGCTGACGGTGTTAACGACACTGTAAAAGATGTAGGAGAGAGCGTTAAGGGTTCAGCTTTGGGCGTTAACGACACTGTAAACACAACAGTGGGTACTGTTAAGACGACAGCGATAGGTGTTAACGACACCGTAAACAATACAATGGACATCATTAAGGGTGCCGCTGAAGGAGTTACCCACTCTGTGACAAATACAATGGACGTAGCCAAGAGTTCGGTTGAAGATGCCAAGCCTTCAGGTACTGAAAGCGTCAACGTAGCCAACGTACCTAATAACCAGACAACCTATATTTTAGTCCCCGTGGAAAACCAGAAGTAGACAGTAGGGTGGGCAATACCCACCCTACTGATTTTAAGTTTTACCAAAAATTGTTTGGTTGGTCATAGATAACGAGCTGCTTCAGCTCGTGGTTATGCCTGTTTGGTGTCATTTAAGGAGACGGTTAGTATGAGTTATAATAAGCATCAGTATGGCAAAAATGCTGACCGGATCAAGGAGCAACGCACGGCTCCTCAAGCAGGTATAGGTCTAGGCGGTGGATTAGTTGGAGCAGCCATTGGTGGTTTACTCGGTCGCCGAGTTGGAGGAGTTTCTGGTGCTGTAGTTGGCGCAGTTGCTGGAGCTTTGGTTGGGAAAGGTACAGCTGAGCGTGTTAACCGTACGGTAGATAGTTTAGTAGACGCAGCCAAGAGTGTAGCTGAGACTATTAACCATAGTGTCAACGGTGTAGGAAATGCCGTAAAAGATACAGTTGAGGAAGCCAAGACATCTGTAGTAGGCGTAGTACAGGTGGTCAAGGATACAGTTGAGGAGGCTAAGCCATCGTTAGTAAGTACACTAGACTCAATCAAGGATACAATTGAGGAAGCTAAGCCATCTGTAGTAGGTGCGGTACAGGCAGTCAAGGATACTGTTGAGGAAGCTAAGCCATCCGTTGTAGGTGTAGTACAGGCGGTCAAGGATACTGTTGAGGAAGCTAAACCATCTGTAGTAAGTGCAGCTAAGAATGTTGCTGAGGCTGTTAATGAGAGTATAAATGATGTTGGAACTACATCAAAAAATACAGTTAACGAAGTCAAGCAATCTGTTGAGGAAGTCAAGCCATCTGGTAATAACAACAATGAGATACACCAAGAGCCATTGGTGACGGAGCAACTGTCGAAGTCAAGCAAGCAGTGTCCTCAAGTTGTTGAGGATGTTATGTCAAGTTCATCTAATTGTCCTCAATACGAAGAGTTCATCCCGCCTACAGTAATTTTTCCCGCATCACATCCTTCCACTCTCCCGTTAGCGCCAGAGAGAAGAGGAGATTTTTTTATGCAGGAGTTGAGGGTGGAGTCTCAAGAGAATAGTAACTTGTCAGATGAGATTAATATTACAGAAGAGGTTGCTCAAGGATTAAATGATTCACAACAGCCGAAGAGTTTTGAAGAAATAGATATAAAAGATATCAAAGAGATTAAATATAACAATATTCAACAGGAAGAAAAAGAATTTCAGCACAGTAAACAAGAAACTACTCAACAGCTTAAGCAACCAACTATTCAACCACAAACTGAAAAAAACCAAAATTTTCCTGGAATTATTGTAGGAGTAACTATCATAAGTTTGATAGGTGTAACTTTGGGCTTTCTCCCAAAACAAAATCAGTTAGTCATCAAATCATCAGCATCTTCTCAAAGTCTATCTCCAATATCAGAAACAACATCGAAAAGAACACCTCCAACAATGACAGATGGTTGGATTTTTGTAGGTAATATCAACAAAGCCTCAGATTCAGTATTGGTTGGAAAGACTCTCATCAAAAGTTCACTGTCTACTGATTCACCGATTGTTCCATCTGTAGGATCGATAGTAGCTGTCGCAGTTGAACCAGGTATTACGTTGAGGGACAATAGAGCACAACCGCCAAACTTTAGTCATCAACAACAAAAAGCTTTAGCTATTCTTAAGCCTCAAGAGAAGTTAAAAATTCTGAAAGTAGAGTTTGTAAAATCTTCGAGTACCACTGAATCACCAATAAAAGTTTGGGCAAAAGTCCGTAAATGTGGTAGTGCTTGCTTACAGCAGAATTCAGAAATCAGAAGTCAGAAGTAAAAAGGCTTTCTGCCTGACTTTTAGACAAGAGCATTGTACCTCAATTACTTGCAATGCGCTGTATAATATAATGTATGTTTGATTATTCTTTAGATTTTAAAAATATTAACTTTCGAGAACATCCTGAACTGTATCGCGTGGGTAAGGGTGAACAGGGAGTGCTTTTGGTAGAACCATACAAATCTGAAATTCTTCCTTACTGGCGGTTTAAAACTCCAGATATTGCAAAAGAGTCTAGCGAAAAAATCTACCAGATGTTTTTTGAATATTTAGAGCAAGATGATTTTGTCGGTGCTGATATGGCGCGGAAGTTTTTACAGATGGGGTATACACGCTCGCGCCGCTACGCTAACCATAAAAGTGGTAGAAAGTACAAAACTAACCCCCAAAAAGAAACTTCTAAAGAAGCTCACACTCAAGCCAGACTAGATATTCTACCAAATGAAGTAGATCCTATTAAAGCTGAATCAGCAGCAATCTTTAAAGAAAAGTGGATGCAAGCCAAGATGAATGAAAAGTATCTCCAGCTTTTAGCAAGGCATAAGCAGAAATACGCAGATTAATCCTTTGAGTAAATACAGGGTACGCTTAACAGCCAACGCCAAGGTGAGCGTCAGCGGCTCGACTGACTTGTGCTGAGCCGGTCGTTGTAGCGGAAGCTGAGGGGCGTCGTTCGCGTAGCGTCTCCGTTCGGCCTCAAGCCGTGCCCGTTCGCGCAGCGTGTCCCTTTGGGACTCAGGGCTCAGGAGATAGCTTAGCCGAACGTCCGAACGGGCAAAAGGTGTTTGCTTCATTCATAGCGGGTGATACGCCGCTTGTGGGGCTGGTTTGAACAAACAGTTTTGAGCAAACAACTGAGGGAGTCAGCTTAGTAGATCATATGCTGATAATTACGTATTAGTTCAACCTCATAATCATCAGGTTTAACAACCTCGTAATTCTCAGGTTTAGAAACAACCTGTTCCTGCTTATCAGTGGGTAATGGTTCTTGTTTTACTTCCTCACTAGAAATGACTTGATACTCATTTTTTCCTAAGAGTTTTTTCGGAACTGTAAGGGTCAAAATCAGTACCAAAAGCAATATCTGCCAAGGTGCAAAAATTAAACCTAGGACTATACAGATAGCTGCAAATACCCCCACCAAGTACCCGATTTCATCGGTACTTTTCTTGAAGATATAGCCACCAACTAAACCAGTAAAAAGCGGAAGTAGAAAAAACAGAGCCATAGTTTCTCACATCTGAACAAAAGCAGAGGCGTTAATGTGTGCATATGAGAGATGCTGTTGGGAAGAAATATGTTTCGTTTGACAATCTACGTTGTTGAGCCACAACACGCTATCTATAACAACAGCGCATAAAAACAAAATTCCGGAATCATTTGTTAAACTAGCTTAACACTTTCTGATTGGACTATTTCATCTATCTAACGTATTACTTTAAAAGTAGCGTTTTCAACTGAGGCACCAATGCTGAATATTCCTCAATTACTAGCAACAGAACTCAACCTTAAACCCTATCAGGTGCAAAACGCCCTAGAACTTTTGACAGAGGGTGCAACAATTCCCTTTATTGCACGATATCGCAAAGAGCGGACGAGCGAGATGAATGAAGTTCAGTTGCGCGAACTGAGCGACAAGTACAATTACTTAACAGAATTAGAAGAAAGGAAATCGGTGATTTTGAATTCCATAGCCGAACAAGGGAAACTCACCGACGAACTCAAACAAAAAATCGAATCCTGTTTACTCAAAACTGAACTTGAGGATTTATATCTCCCCTATCGTCCCAAACGCCGTACTCGCGCCACTATCGCCAGAGAGAAAGGACTCGAAGCGCTGGCGGAGTTCATCAAATCGCTGAACAACAAAAATGCTGTTTCGGCGTCGCTGGATACGGAAGCTGCAAAGTATATTTCTGAGGGAAAAGGAGTTAAGACAGCAGAAGATGCACTGAAGGGTGCTTCTGACATCTTAGCGGAAGAAGTCGCGGAAAAAGCAGAGTTGCGAGCATACCTCCGGGGCTACTTGCTGGAAGAAGGAGTGTTTGTCTCCCGTATCAAAAAAGATCATCCGGAAGGTACAACCAAGTTTGAGATGTACCGTAATTATCAAATGAGGGTGAGAAATATTGCGCCTCACAATATGCTGGCGTTGTGTCGCGGTGAAGCAGAGGAGGTGTTGTCTTTTGAAATTTCCTTTGATGAAGATGTGGTGCTTTCTTATTTGGAGTCAAAGGAAATTAAGACGAAAGTCCGCGCCATCCGCGACTTTTATCAAGGGATGCTTAAAGACGCATTCAACCGCTTGATGAAAACTTCCTTGATAAGTGAAGTCGTTGCGGAAAAGAAAACCTACGCTGATGTTGAGTCTATCAAAACTTTTGAAACGAATTTGCGGGAGTTGCTGCTGTCTGCGCCAGCAGGGATGAAACCAACGCTGGCGATTGATCCTGGTTTTCGGACTGGATGCAAAGTTGCTATACTCGACCAAACAGGGAAATTTTTGGAATATCAAGCGATATTTCCACATCAAGCAGCTGAACAACGTTTGAAAGCTGCACAAACTCTCAAAAATTTGATTTCAAAATATAAAGTTGAGTTAATTGCCATTGGTAATGGTACAGCTTCCCGGGAGACAGACGAATTTGTTTTGGAAGTGCTGCAAACGATGGAACAAAAACCAGTCAAGGTGATGGTGAATGAGTCGGGTGCTTCCATATATTCTGCCAGTAAAGTGGCTTTGGAAGAGTTTCCCGATTTAGATATTACCGTTCGCGGTGCTATTAGTATTGGTCGTCGGTTACAAGATCCACTCGCGGAACTGGTGAAAATTGATCCTAAGTCCATCGGCGTGGGACAATACCAGCATGATGTGGACCAAAAGTTGTTGAAAAAGAAGTTGGATGAAACTGTTGAAAGCTGTGTTAACTACGTTGGTGTGGACTTAAATACTGCTTCCAAAGAACTTTTGACTTCTGTCTCTGGGATTACGTCCAGCGTTGCCAATAATATTGTTGCTTATCGTAACCAGCATGGTGTGTTTAAAAATCGCCGACAGTTGCTCAAAGTCGCCAAGTTAGGACCAAAAGCTTTTGAACAGGCGGCGGGATTCTTACGGATTCGCCAAAGTGAAAACCCATTGGATAATACTGCTGTTCACCCAGAAAGTTACTCACTTGTAGAGGCGATCGCCTCCGATTTGAACCTACCACTAACTCAAATCACCCAAATTGCCGAAAAGCTAAAAAAAGCCAATCTTAAGAAATACGTCACCGACACCGTTGGCGAACCAACACTGCGCGACATCCTCAGCGAATTGGAAAAGCCAGGAAGAGATCCACGCGCTGAGTTTAAGTATGCAACATTCAAGGAAGGAATCAAGGAAATTTCTGATCTCAAAGAAGGGATGGAACTAGAAGGTATCGTTACCAATGTTGCGAACTTCGGTGCTTTCGTTGATATCGGTGTACATCAAGATGGTTTGGTGCACATCTCCCAATTGGCTGATAGATTCGTTGATGATCCAAAGAAAATTGTCAAGGTGGGACAAGTTGTGAAAGTGCGAGTGCTGGAAATTAATCAGAAATTGAAGCGGATTAGTTTATCCATGAAGTCAATCAAGCAATAAACCATAATCGGGAGACGAAAGTGGTTGACCTAACTTTGGTAGGATGAGCGATCGCGCCGACGAGGATTACAATCAAAGCTGAGAATAAATAAAAATTCCCTAAAAGAGGCAGATTATGGCGTTAAAATTAACTGTACCGAATATTGCCTGTGAAGACTGTGCAACAAAAATTACCGAAGCCATCCATGTAATGGAACCCGATACCAAAGTGGATGTAGATGTGGAAGCGAAAACTGTGACTGTAGAATCTAAGGCTTCTGAAGAGTCAATCAAACAGGCAATTGTTGCAGCTGGTTACCATATCGAAGGTTATCAATAACTGCTTTGACAAAGTAATGCCACAGATGCATAGTAGCGTAATCTGACATCAAAAAGGCTCAAGCATTCTTGCCTGAGCCACTGCCAAATAAAATTAATTAGGTAGATTAAGGGGTTGGTTCTTCATCCCCCAATTTACAAAGCTTAGTAGCGGTTACGGAAACTGTTGTTTCCTCCGCGACCACCACCACCAAACGAGCCTCTTTCCTCTCTAGGCTTAGCCTTATTAACTTTAAGGTCACGCCCCATCCACTCAGCACCATCAAGAGCATCAATTGCTGCTGTTTCTTCAGCATCTGTACCCATTTCCACAAAACCAAAGCCGCGCAAACGACCTGTTTCACGGTCAGTTGGTAGCTGAACCCGCTTTACAGTACCATATTCTGCAAAAACAGCTTTCAGAGTTTCCTCTGTAACGTCGTAAGAAAGATTACCTACATAAACTGACATAAAATGTCTCCGAAATCATAAGTGTGTAGAGATTTAGGTTTCGGAGAAAAGTTTGTAGATACCAAAAACAAAAAACCTGTCAATACTAAAAACAAACGCTATTAACCGAATTAACTCTCGCCTTCCATAATGACATACCAGACAACTTTTAGCGAGCAAATTGGAAAAATTGTTATATAAAGTTATAGAAGCAATTTATACCTAAGTATAATATGATTTCTACACCTTGGCTTTGATATGGACACATCATAAGACGGGAAGCCCCAAAAACGAATAAGACCGTTCCTATTGTTTGTTTTGGTTGGAAGCTTGACTCTCAAACGAAGTAAGTCCAAAGGTAGTTCATCACGTCATAATTTATAGTTAGTCTTGTGTTAGATTAGCATTACTTGCACTCACCAAGTATTGAACAATTAAGAGGAGATCTATTATCGTAATTCAAAAGCAGCTCATTAACTCGCAAATCAAGTCACCTCAAGTCTTCTTGATTGATCATGAGAATAATAACCGTGGTCTGATCGATACAAATGAAGCTCTACAACTAGCACAGAGCGTACAGCTTGACCTAGTTGTAGTCTCGGAGGGCAAAGACGCTCCAGTTGCGAAGATTCTTAACTATGGTAAACTTCAGTATCAAAAGAAAAAGCGTCAGGGACACAGTGCTAGACCTACAGTAAAGGAAGTCCGGCTTCGTCCCAACGTGGGTATGGCTGATTACAACTTACGTATTGAGCAAGCAATTGAGTGGTTGAATAAAGGCGATTCAGTAAAGTTTGTTATTCGTTTACGAGGCAGAGAAAATCAATATCGTGAACAGGCTGGAGAAATGTTAGACCGGATTGTAGCTGCTTTGAGCCAAGTGGGTAAAGTCCAGTCGCTTGATAAACGCTCACTGATTGCTCAAGTCGTTCCTGCGTAAATTAGTTTTTTGGGAATATTTAGTGATCCCAAGTAGCCAGAGTAATTGCGTATATGCTCTGGCTACTGTAATGTAGGGGCTGTAAGTGGATGCACCAAACGCAATGGGCGTGGGAGAAGCGATGTCACACGGGTTTTGCTAATGCAGGTCAGGGATGGGCTTTAGAGACTTAGCAATATATTAACGCTTCACATAAAACCATAGTTGCAAGCTTGAAAGCATGACCCTGAGGAATGGAACAATTGAAGATGGCAGGGATACTTCTTTGAGAATGCAAGCTTTGAGTACTTGCAGAACTACTGGGAGATGGTTCCTGCAAGTGCAGATAGTTATCAACAAGTTGTTCACTAAGTTTCCGCACTGAGGCATTATATCATGTTCGGTAAATAACTTACGATTAAGCTCCGATTTTAATCCACCAATGAAAACCGGTTAAACCTTGAATCAAATCTTGCTGTTGAAGTAAAGATTGACACCGATGAAATAAAATTTCCTCTAAATCATCAAGTGTCTCAAATGAACGAGAAGGCGATTGGTTCGTCAACCAAAGTCCACAATCTTTCCGCAGGTTGTAATTCAGGTGAATGGGAAGGCAAAAATGTCAAATGCAGCCCGGATGGAAGCTCTAGGTCTTTACTGGTATGCCAACCGGCTTGGTCTACAGCCAAAAGAATGTGTTTATCAGCACCTAAACTGAATTCACGAGCAAAATCTGCTAAAACGAAGTTAAACAAGTTCGTATTTACGTAAGGAAGAATCCACCAATAACTTTCTCCAGTTTTGGGATGTACGAACGCATACAACCATAACCACTTGTATCTCCAGTTGACATTGGCTATTGGTGTTTCGCCTTCTGGAACATAAACTCGTCTAATAATCGGCTTGAGTCCTAAACGATGCGAAACTGCACGCCTCGTTGAATTTCTGCATCTGGGTAATTAGCTTTGAGTTCTTCAACTTCTATAGCTAGTTTTTTTTCCAGGCTTGTTGCTCGAAAGGGTCGCTTTCGCTGTGAGATGGGCGAGGTACTCGTAGTCTAAAAGTCATCTGCCGTAATATCTCCCATCCCCTGTATCTACTAATCTTTGTCCCTGTAACTTCACTCAGCCAATCCGCAACTTTTCGCCCATTCCAAAATCCCCCATCCGGCGCGTTTGACTGCAAAGCTTGCCATAGCTGTGCTTGGTGAAGATCGTCTATTAACGTCTTTGCTCCCTGATTTTCACTGCGGCGTTAAGCGTAGCTCTACCGTAGGCAATCGCCTATTCCAGAAATGCCCGACTCGTTATACCTTTTAACCAATGCGTAGATCCATGTCCTGCTGTAGCCTGTTACTTGCTCAACATATAGCCGTTTTTTTCCCTTGTGCTAGTAACCATATAATCTGACACTGGCGTAAAGTCTGCCGGGGGAAGCTTCCCCCGGCGAGCTTTACGACTTTCTACTCCGTCTTTTGCCTGACGGTAAACTTGTTCTAACTCGGAAATATTTAAATGTGTGGCTATAGTGATCCGTTTCGGCATAGTTCATAATTGTACTCTGGACTTTTATCATAAGCGATTATGCGAACATGATATGACTTGTGTGAGTGGAGAGCTAGTTGATTGGAATAGGTAGCGTTTAAGGTGCCACAGATTTTGCAAAAATCTTGCTTGTCTATAATGTTGTCCACTTATCTTGATTCACAGATTGCACCAAGAAAAATTGATGTTATATCATCACTCAGAATTCAACAAAAAGTCCTTTATTTTAGCGACAAAAGCCAATAAAAATAATGTAGCTTACTCTTGTATATTTTTAGTTTGTACAGTTTTATACGGAGAGGTGCCAGATATGAGTTGAACCATTAAACAAACATGTATGGTGAAATCAAACTATTCCCATTGACTTTCTAGGTGAGCGACTTTAAGTTAAGCAACTAGCTGCAAAAGTGGATAAATTCAGCAATAAAGGTAATATATGCGCTCTTAATGAAACAGTACAGCCTTTTGTGGTTATATAGTTTATTTTTTCTAGTATTATTACGAGTATCACTCAATCTTCTTCTAAGAGAATTTAAAACTTGTGTACATCGGAGTACTATCGATCTCTTAACTAGAAATTACTACTCCATAACTCCTGGAGAAACATTTACCAAAAGGTTGATATTTATTTTCATATAAAATTCATTGCCTTACTTATTCTCTGTTAATTAATTTTTATTTATTGTTTTTTTTCTTGAAATTGTTAAAATAACGGTAAGTTCATGCAAGTAAAAAATATGCTTAAAAGCAAATTTGATGATACATTAGCTGCCATAGAATTAAATACAGCTAGAAAATTAAACTGGGATTATAACCAATTAAAAGACTGTTTAATTTTTACAGTAAATAAGGAAGCGATTGAGATAGCACTCCAGAAAAATCAACTCAAAGAATCTGAGTTGCAAACTTTAAAGCAAGCTTTGTTAGATTATGGTTTTCAGTACAAAAAAACCCTAAATGATTGTATCTTTGTTTTTGAGCAAGATGTTGAATTAAGATAGAGCCAAAACAAAGTAGCAGACTTTTGGGAATCATCTTTAGTGCTAATGATGCTTATTTTGCTGGCGGTGGTGTAGGTCTGATTGAAGTTATTACAGATGCTGGGTGCTTTAGTAACTCATCTGCAAAGTTATCTAAATGCGACCAGAGAACTTCTTTGCGGAGATAGCGACACGAACCGCAGTTAAGACGAATAATTTGAGCGTTGTTGCCAAAAAATATAAGAGGTAGCAGTGTTATACTTAGTAAGATCACCCAGATCTTCTTTGCCTAAATAACACGTTGAAACGTGTATAAACCATGAAAACCGCTTCAAACCTAATTCCCGAATTTGAAACATTATTTAGACAAAAGTTACGACTCAATAATTGTAGGCTTAAGAAGAAAAAACAAGAGAATCATTATGAAATTACTACTCCCGCCAAAGACATTTTTTTGATGTCTTGGTGCGAGTTTCCAAAAATTAACTTGATATATCAGCCTATAGGCATACGAACAAAGCAGACTATAGTTTATGAGCGGGCTATCCGTGACCATATTAATTTTTGTGTGAGTAGTGTCCAGGATAACCCTGACTCTAGTCTTATTACTTTAGATAGAGAAAACTAAAGTTTTTTATTTTTAGTATTTAAAATATCTTCGTTAGATGCGGTTGGCGAAGGTATGACAAAGCCTCCTACAGGTGTGTTGCCACTTGAAACGGTTAACGACAAATTAATGGTTTGAGTGTCTGTATCATCTCTATATACCTAATTTGTAGTCATTTGACTAAAAGTATCAAATACTACTTGCAGGCGTTAATTTGCTTGGGGCAACATTCCAGTTCGACGAGCCGATTGCGAATCTTACGGAGATGCTTTCGGCTATTGATGGGTGTTCGTGGTACTCACAGTTGTGCAAAAAGGATTTTATGAAAGCACTATTGATTTACCCTCAGTTTCCCCAGTCCTTTTGGTCTTATGATCGCTTCATGGAAATCGCCGGACTCAAAGCCGTCTTGCCTCCACTGGGGATGATTACAGTAGCAGCCCTTCTACCCAAGGACTGGGAAATTAGATTTTATGATCGCAACGTCAATCTTGAAACAGAGGCTGATTGGGAGTGGTGTGACCTAGTAATCCTTTCTGCAATGCTGGTGCAGAAACCAGATTTCCATGCCCTAATTCAAAAAGCGGTGCGGTTAGGCAAAAAAGTGGCAGTCGGTGGCCCGTACCCCACCTCAATCCCGCAAGATGCTCTTGACTCTGGAGCGCATTATCTGGTTTTGGATGAAGGGGAGTTGACAGTTCCACAGTTTCTAGAAGCCCTCAAAGGCGGCAAAGAGCAAGGAATCTTTCGCTCCCTGGAAAAACCTGATGTCACCCAAAGCCCGATGCCGCGTTTTGACCTGCTGCAACGGGATGCCTACTTGATGATGGCTATCCAATTTTCTCGCGGTTGCCCCTTCAACTGCGAGTTTTGCGACATCATTGTCCTCTACGGTCGTAAACCACGCACCAAGGAGCCTCACCAGATCATAGGCGAGTTACAAGCTCTTTATGATTTAGGCTGGCGAGGGTCACTCTTCATCGTTGATGACAACTTTATTGGCAATCAGCGTAACGTTAAACGCTTCTTACGAGAATTGATTCCTTGGGTAAAGGAGCACGACTACCCGTTCACTTTCATAACTGAAGCTTCTGTTAATTTGGCAGAAGATGATGAACTGTTGCAATTAATGAATGAAGCAGGCTTCTATGCAGTTTTTCTCGGCATAGAAACCCCTGACCAAGACAGCTTGCAAGTCACACAAAAAGTGCAAAATACTCGCAATCCCCTCATCGAAGCCTGTCGCAAGATCAATGAAGCAGGGATGCTAATCTATGCAGGGTTTATCCTTGGTTTTGATGGAGAACGCCCACGAGCAGGAGAACGAATTCAAGCTTTTGTTGAACAAACCAGTATTCCTCAACCGATGCTGGGCATCCTTCAAGCTTTGCCCAACACTGCTCTTTGGAACCGTCTTCAAAAAGAGCAGCGTTTAGTAGAGGGTATTGGCGGGATTGAGCTGGGAGACCAGAATACCTTAATGAATTTCATCCCCACCCGCTCCATCGATGAAATCGCTAGAGAGTATGTAGAAGGCTTCTGGACGTTGTATGAACCCAGAAACTATCTCAGACGCTGTTTTCAGCAATGTCTCAGTATTGGCTCGCTAGCAAAACGAAAGCAAACCATGCAATTTTCTCCAGGTAAGGGGTTGCAGCTCGTTGCTCAGTTAATCTGGCATCAGGGCTTACGCCGACCTGAAATTCGTAGGCAGTTCTGGCAACAACTATGGACGATTCTGCTGAAAAAGCCTCAAGTTCTCAATATGTATTTGGGGCTATGCGCTGCTGGAGAACATTTTTGGGAGTACCGCGCTTTAGCTAGGGAACGGATTACTCAACAACTAGGCTACGATCCACTGAGAGTCTCTGTGCTACCTAAGCAAGAACCAATGCTGATCAAATAAAGATGTAATACTGATAATATTACTGAGCCAGTAGCTTAAAAGAAGAGGATAGATTCGGTATCGTCCTTGTATACTATGGCTCATGAATTCATCTGCAACAGCATCTTGGAACGAAGTCCGCGCAGCATTTCAAAAAATTTGGGGTTACGAAGATTTCCGTCCACCGCAGGGAGAAATTATCCAGAGTTTGTTGGCAAAAAAAGATGCGCTGATTATCATGCCCACAGGTGGGGGAAAGTCAATTTGTTTTCAACTTCCCGCACTGCTACAAACTGGATTAACGCTCGTTGTTTCGCCTTTGGTGGCGCTGATGGAAAACCAAGTGCAGGAACTTCGGGAACGTCGAATACCCGCTGCCCTTTTGCATAGTGAATTACCATCTGATAAGCGGCGTATCACTTTACAAGCTTTGGAACGACAACAACTCAGATTACTTTACTTATCGCCAGAAACTTTACTCAGCAAGCCAGTGTGGGAAAGGTTGTGTCAGCCGGAACTTGTGATTAATGGATTGATACTAGATGAAGCGCACTGTTTGACACAGTGGGGAGACACTTTTAGACCAGCTTACCGAAGATTGGGGGCAGTACGACCAGCGCTACTCAAATCAAAACCATTGGGAACAAATATAGCGCTAGCCGCTTTCACCGCCACCGCTGACCCTTTAGCCCAAACTCAAATTCGAGAAATTCTTCAGTTACAGGGATCTGCAGTTTTTCGTATTAATCCTTATCGTTCTAATATTAATCCTTCTATTCGTATAGTTTGGACTCCAAGGGGAAGAAAGCAACAATTCTTAAAATTTCTTTCAGATAAAGCACAACAAACTGGGCTTGTTTACGTTCGGACAAGGCGAGATAGCGAAGAGTTGGCTGCATGGCTGCTAGAGTTGGGTTACGTTACAGCAGGTTATCATGCAGGATTAGGCGCAGAGGAACGCCGCGATATTGAAGCACAATGGCTGAGTGGAAAAATGCCGTTTGTCATCTGCACGTGTGCTTTTGGTATGGGGATAAATAAGAGTGATGTCCGTTGGGTGGTTCATTTTCACCCGCCATTATTGATTTCAGAGTACGTGCAGGAAATTGGACGCGGTGGACGAGATGGAAAACCAACTCAAGCACTGATGTTGATCAGTGAACCTACGGGGTGGTTAGATCCACAAGATAAGCAAAGACAAAAGTTTTTTGAGGAGAATTTGCAGCAGCAACAGCTAGACGCGCAGCAAGTCTTGAAAAAATTGCCGAGAACGGGAGAGGTGAATGCTGTGGCGCGAGAATTTCGTGATGGTGCGATCGCCCTCTCTCTACTACACAGCACCGGACAACTCAAGTGGCTTGACCCCTTTCACTACAGTATCGTTCCAGGGGCGAAAACCAAATCAGTCACACAATTGCACGCCACCAAGCAAATGAATCAATATCTTACTACTAGAGATTGTCGCTGGCGTTTTTTATTGAGTGCTTTTGGTTTTGAGGAAGAAATTAAGAACTGGCGTTGTGGTCATTGTGATAATTGCTGCCGAAAATAACTTTCTTGACAGAAGCTGAAAAAAATGCTTTTCGTGCTGAGTGGCAAGAGTTTGTACAGAATCTTTGAAATTTGGCTAAAGTACAACATCACCAGAAAAGTTAGGAGAATCGATTACAATGCAACAGTCACCTGACTCCGGTTAGCTTCACCGTTAGGCGTTTCTACCAGTCTGCTATGAATGAAAATCTAACAAACGAGCCTCAACACAGCATTGTTTCCATCAGCGTACGAGTGCTTTCTCCCGCTGATGCTGAATCATATCGTTTTGTGCGTTTGCTTGCGCTTCATGAACATCCCCCAGCTTTCGGCTCGTTGCCAGAGGATGAACCAAATCTTTCTGAGATAGCTGCAAGACTCGCACAAAGCGACGAGCGTTGCTTTTTCGGAGCGTTTCAAGACAATCAACTCATTGGCACCGTCCGGATTTCTCGCTATTGCGCACCCAACGAGAAGCACCGCGCTCATCTTGGGGGGCTATATGTTTTGCCCGCATTCCGTCGCAACGGTTGTGGTAGATCGCTTGTCAGGCAAGCTTTGAGTTGGGCAGCGAACGCGCGAAGCATCAGGAGAGTCAACCTAACTGTCGTGACCCAACAAAAAGCGGCAATCTGTCTTTACCAATCGCTTGGCTTCCGTATCTATGGTACTGAGCAAGAGACATTCTCGAAAGCTGGACGTTTCTACGACGAACACCTGATGACGTTGGAACTCACTTCGGATAATGACCGCAACGTCTAACAACAGTATTATCATTATGAACCGGAAGCTTAAGTGATGTTATTGAGCGTATCGCAAGAGAAAAGCTACCCAAAAATGGGTAGTAATGGGTAGCTTTGTCTATAGATTAAGTTACAGTTCCTAACTCCTAACTTTTTTAAAACTGACGCAAAAAGCGTAAATCACTGGCATAAAGACGGCGGATATCATCAATTTGGTGTAAAACCATCGCAAAGCGTTCTACACCAAAACCGGCGGCGAACCCTGTATACACTTCCGGGTCGTACCCCACTGCTTTGAGCACATTTGGATCGACCATACCGCAACCCATCACTTCCAACCAGCTACCATTCCACTGCAAATCAACTTCAGCAGAAGGTTCTGTAAACGGGAAATAACTGGCGCGGAAGCGAATAGGTAACTCACCAAACATCGCTTCCAAAAATATCTTAATGGTGCCTTTAAGATCAGTAAACGTCAGTCCTTCGTCAATGGCTAAAAGTTCTATTTGGTGGAAAACTGCTGAGTGAGTCGCATCTACGTTATCTCTCCGGTAAACTCGCCCTGGCGCAACCACCCGGATGGGGGGTTCCTCTGTTTCCATGTAACGAATTTGTACTGACGAGGTATGAGTCCGCAGCAGATTCCCGTCTGGCAGGTAAAAAGTATCCTGCATATCACGGGCGGGGTGGTCGGGTGGGGTGTTCAGAGCTTCAAAATTGTAGTAATCTGTTTCCATCTCTGGTCCAGTAGCTACGGTGTAGCCCAACCCGACAAAGATATCCAAAGCTTTGTCGATGATGTTATTGAGGGGATGAACACGACCTTGAGGACGATAAATTCCTGGCATTGTTACATCCAATGTTTCAGCATCTAGCTGTGCCTGAATTTTCGCCCCTTCCAAGGCTGCGCGTTGCTGATCTAAGCTGTTTTGCAAAGCTTCTTTGACTGTGTTGGCGATCGCCCCAATTTTTGGTCGTTCCTCCGCACTCAGTTGTCCCATACTCCGCAACAGCGCCCCAAGTTGACCTTTTTTCCCAAGGTAGCTGACTCTAAGTTCCTCCAGACGTTCTAGCGTATCAGCGGCGGCGATCGCTTTTTCTCCTTCCTCTCGCAGTTCTAAAAGTTGAGCCTCTAAACTGTTAGTCATTAGTTTTTAGTCGAAAATCCTAATCTCGTTAATTCGTAGCTTTTCGTGGTCAAGCGTAGTTATACCCGTCGCTGCAATGGATTCTGGACACACCCTTCATTGTTGAAAACCCAACTCTAAACCCATTGATAACGACTTCACACCCTTTGTTTGTCGGTGTTTTGACGCGTCCAGTGTATGTTCCAGACTGTAGATTTTTGCGTTCTTTGACTATCTGAACTCTTACAAAATCGCCTGTCGATACATGAGTAAAAGTTTGCTTGGGGGCTGTACAGGGAAAACCATATTTATTGATTCGGCACATCCTTCTTATGCCGTGTCCTGTCGATTTTGCGGTGAAAATCTTAGTTATTAAGATTTTTAACGTGCCAGTAATCCCAACGCAAGCTGCGTCAATCCAGTGTGCTTTTGGGAGCAATAAACGAGTCCGGTTAAACTTCGTTAAACCACCCGAACCCGTCTTAACAGGCAGCCCTAAACTTTTCCAGACATTAAATAACGACCAGCGCGTAGAATTTACTGCCGCTGCATCTTTTAAAGGTCGTTTAGCCTCAGACAAGATTTTCTTCAAAAGGTCGGGTTTTTGAGCAAGGAAGGTTTCAATGTCTTGCGTACCTTTGTTCTGATTGCACTTTTGGCAAGCTAAACACAAATTAGAGATTCGATTAGTTCCTCCATTGGCTTTAGGGCAAATATGTTCAACTTGCAGAGGGATATTTTCCGCCCCACAGTAAGTGCATTTCCTGTCCCATTTGTTGAGAAGATACTCTTTAATTTCATATCCTTGCAAGGCACCTTGCTGATATTCCATTCCAGAGATTTCCGGATTTTCCATCTGCTGCAAGTCAAACCTGACAAGCTCTTGGACAATTGCACTTATCGGCGCAAACTTACATAAACGCTTCACCCACGTCTCGGTAGTTAATACGCGGTGCCGCAACGACGGTGCTAACCACCCTTTTTCTCTAGTGCGATTCACAAACCTGGGTTGACGGTATCTGGTATGTCGAGAACGCCTACCACGTCTTACAGCAGATCGGGTTTGTAGCCCATCACTAATAGCTAATCCTCGGTGCTGTAATTCCATTCCCCAAATAACTTCATCGCGGTTATTAACTAAAGCGAACCCAGTCAATTTAGAACCAGGGTCTAACTTCAATGTCAACGGGTAAGCAACAATATTTTCTACTACTCGTTTCATGATTAATGTGAACGGGTAACGACGGAATATTGCTGCTTTGTTTGTTTCTAGAAGTTTCTTGGCGTGACTTGGATGAATTGGATTCATCGGTGTTTTGTTGGCATCAATCAAAAATACGTAGTTTGACATGATTTGTTCGGTCGGTTTGACCAGTCCTTATTTCTAAGTAATGTTTGCTTCAACCTTGTTACTAGAGCTTGTTAGGCTAAAAGCACTTCTGTTGCCAGATGTTTAACTCTTAGCGACAGGGAGCAGCGCCTTGCGGGGGTTCCCCCCGTTGTGGCGACTGCGGTGCAGGGAACTAGCGAATTCCAGGGTGTCATGACTTAAGTAACGCTTACCCCTCTAAGGGTGGTCTGGTTCACATAGACTACGGATTACTCCTATTGCCTATGCTCTCATTACACTATTCATTACTCATAGATCCAAAGCTTTGGACTACTGGAGATATAACATATCGTTGACACCGTTATTCTGCCGTATGAAGAACTTGAATCGTCACAAGACAATTGATTTGTCAAAGACAATATTATATCAAAGTTCTTTTTACCTGTTTTGCCGCTCTGTAAGGAAGCCAGAATCAGATTTACAATCAGCGTTATGCTGCTAGTTACCACTGGGGGCAGTGGTTTAGAGTTAGGTTAAAGATAATCACTTTGACTAGTGTACGCAGAGGAGGTTTTGGCAGCATGAAGACGCTGGAAGAAATTCGGCGATGGTTGATTCAGCACAAACCAGTGTTGCAGGAACGGTACAAAGTAAGCGAATTGGGTATTTTCGGTTCCTATGCAAGACAACAACAGACTGAAACGAGTGATGTCGATGTGTTGGTAGAGTTCTCTGAAATACCTAGTTTGTTGAAGTTTGTCAATTTAGAAAACTATCTGAGTGATAACCTTGGAGTGAAGGTTGATCTGGTACATAAAGGGGGACTAAAGCCACGTATAGGAGAGCGGATTTTGACAGAAGTGGTCTATCTATGACCAGACGACAATTGGAGGATTATTTACAAGATATATTAGATGCGATCCGCCTTTGGCGGCAGCGCTTCGCTATCGCCGCTCTTGAGCAATTTACGTATGTCGTTGTCTGTAGAACAAGTCGAGAAGAGAATAAAAGAAATTGAGTGTTTTATTGGTCCCTCAAGTGAGCGATACGGGCGTTTACTCAACTGGCAAAATCCACCTGACCCATTTTGGCATTATGGAATTGGTCTATCAGATACACATATTTTTGATACAGATCGTGGGTTATGTCCATTTGAGAGAAAAGAGGCAAAATTTGTTGCCGGTATTGACCACATTGCTTTTGAGCCTGAGCGAATAATTGAGCGACTCAAACAAGCCCTTCATGTTTTTGCTGATTGGGAGTACACAATTCCTGGTTGGAATTGTGAACACCTTGGTAGGTTAATTGCGACAGATAAACCCAGATGTTATCAAAGTAGAGCTTTATGGTTTTTGTTTGATCTTACCCCAGAAGGCGACCACAAAACCGCACATCAAATCTTTCGAGCTTACCTAGAGAAGGTTGCTCCTAGTCTCAATCAGTAGTATTTTTTTTCAAGATTGTCTTAATTGTTATCAGTGTACATGTCAATTCTGACTGCCAGCTTGGGAATACTCTAATTAGAGTTTCCGTGACTAATTGCTCATATATGGCTCAGTCGTTACCACAAAGGCGTACTACTGCTGTTACTACAAGATCTCAGTTCTCGCCCTTTGGCAACAAACTAGTGCAATCTGGCTTTGTCAATAGCGAACAGATGAGACAAGCACTGATTGAAAGTCGTAAGTCTGGCAGATCTCTGACACAAGTGCTGGAATCTATTTCCGGACGACAGTTGTCACCAGAACTGTATAGGTTACATAAAAAGCAGCAGCTATTTGAACTAAAAATATTATACGGTGTTGAATCTCTTGATTTAGAGGTGAGTCAGGTTGGCACAACAAGAATGAGTCAACTGATTGATACCCTCATTCCAGTAGATATCTGTCGTCGTCATCACTTAATACCACTAGCAAAGAATGCTGAGGTAAACCCACCCTCGGTTATGGTGGCGATGGTAGATCCGGATAATTTAGAAGCTTCGGATGATTTGAACCGCATCTTACGTCCGCAGGGATGGACTTTGCAGCGGATGGTGATTACTCAAGAGGATTATCAGCAACTTATTAACCAATATTTGGATGAGGTGACTGTTCGACAAAAGCACCTCGAACAGGAAAAGTTTACAGACATTAATCAGGACTTAGAAAATCTAGACAATCTCAATTTAGAGGATGTACCTGAAGATAAGGAAGCTGACTTAGGTGCAGCGATGAAGAGTGCTGAGGATGCCCCGATTATCAATTTAGTTAACAGAATCCTCGCGAAAGCACTACATGAGATGGTTTCTGATATTCACGTAGAACCGCAGGAAGAAAATTTACTCATTCGTTTTCGTAAGGATGGTGTGCTGCGTCAGGTTTTCGATCCTCTGCCCAAAAAAATCATTCCTGCTGTCACAACTCGTTTCAAAATTATTGCCAACCTCGATATTGCTGAACGGCGTTTACCTCAAGATGGACGCATCACAAGAGTGTTTGAGGGACGAAAGCTGGACTTCCGCGTTAGTACCTTGCCCAGTCGCTATGGGGAAAAAATCGTACTACGAATTTTGGATAACTCTGCAACCCAATTGGGATTGGATCAACTGATTGCTGATGCAGAAACTTTGCAAATTGTCAAGGATATGGTCAGTCGTCCCTTTGGCTTGATTTTGGTGACAGGACCGACTGGTTCTGGTAAAACAACAACCTTGTATTCGGCACTTTCGGAACTGAACTCTTCAGGCATCAATATTTGTACGGTGGAAGACCCAATTGAGTACAGTTTACCTGGAATCACTCAAGTGCAGGTGATTCGGGAAAAAGGTCTGGATTTTGCGACAACTTTACGGGCTTTTTTGCGACAAGATCCCGATGTGCTTCTGGTGGGTGAGACGCGAGACAAGGAAACGGCAAAAACGGCAATTGAGGCAGCATTGACCGGTCATTTGGTCTTGACAACTTTGCATACTAATGACGCGCCGGGGGCGATCGCTCGTTTGGCAGAAATGGGCATTGAGTCTTTCATGGTTTCCGGTTCTCTCATTGGTGTATTAGCACAGCGCTTAGTACGGCGCGTGTGTCCCAGTTGTTGCATTCCCTACACTCCCACCACAGCAGAACTATCTCGCTATGGTTTATCAGCAAGTCAACAAGTGGGTGTTACCTTTTATAAGGCAAATACCTTAACTTTAGAGCAAATTCACCAAGCCAAGGCAAATGATCAGCTTTGCCCAGAGTGTCATGGCGTTGGCTACAAGGGACGTTGTGGTGTTTATGAAGTTATGCGAATCACAGAACGCCTGCAAGCCTTGATTACCGAAGACGCACCAACGGAACGCATCAAAGAAGTAGCGGTGGAAGAAGGGATGAAAACTCTACTGGCTTACAGTTTGGATTTAGTGTGTCAAGGTTATACGACTTTGGAAGAGGTTGAACGAGTCACGTTTACTGATACGGGTTTGGAAGCAGAGTTGAAAGCTAAACGTAAGATCAGTCTGACTTGTCGGAGTTGTCACGCTGGACTGGAAGCCGAATGGTTACATTGTCCATACTGTATGACACCACGGTTTCAAGAGTAGTTAGTCTTTTCTGCCCCAAAAAAATACTTAAACGAACCGCAAAGACGCGAAGGACGCAAAGGAAGAAGAAAAAGAAGAAGATAGGTAATTTGAGACTACTTAAGGAAGTCATTCTTAGTTATTAGTTTTGAAGAAAGGAAGTTAGAAAAATGGAAATGATGATTGAAGATTTGATGCAGAAGTTGATAGAAATGGGTGGTTCTGATATACATTTATCTGCAGGTTTGCCTCCCTACTTTCGCCTCAGTGGTAAACTGACTCCTATTGGCAATCAGCCATTGTCAGTAGATGAGTGTCAATGGTTGATTTTTAGTATGCTCAATAATTCCCAGCGTCGAATTTTAGAGGAAAACTGGGAGTTAGATTGCTCTTATGGTGTTAGGGGATTGGCTCGTTTTCGGGTTAATGTTTACAAAGAACGTGGTGCTTATGCCGCTTGTTTGCGGGCGTTAAGTTCCAAAACTCCAAACTTTGAAAAGTTAGGTTTGCCAGATGTTGTACGAGAAATGTCAGAAAAACCAAGGGGATTAATTTTGGTAACAGGTCCCACAGGTTCTGGTAAAACAACTACCCTGGCTGCAGTCATTGACTTGATTAATCGCACTCGCTCAGAGCATATTTTGACAGTAGAAGACCCGATTGAATTTGTGTATGAACCGATGAAAAGTGTAATTCATCAAAGGCAACTTGGTGAGGATACGAAAAGCTTTGCTAATGCTTTAAGAGCAGCTTTGCGGGAAGATCCAGATATCATTTTGGTGGGTGAGATGCGCGATTTGGAAACAATTTCTTTGGCGATTTCTGCTGCGGAAACGGGACACTTGGTTTTTGGAACTTTGCACACGAGTTCAGCCGCACAAACTGTAGATAGAATTATTGATGTTTTCCCCTCCGAAAAACAAACTCAAGTGCGAGTGCAGTTATCAAATTCACTGGTGGCGGTATTTAGTCAAACTTTGGTTCCTCGAAAAAATCCGAAACCAGGTGAATTTGGTCAAGTGATGGCTCAAGAAATTATGGTTGTGACTCCTGCGATTTCTAATTTAATTCGTGAAGGAAAAACATCTCAAATCTATTCTGCTATTCAAATTGGTGGAAAAATGGGGATGCAGACTTTAGAAAAGGTTTTAGCAGATTTATATAAGGCAGGAGTTATCTCTTTGGAAGATGCAATCTCTAAAACTTCTAAGCCGGATGAGATTAAGCGTCTTATCGGTAGTGCAGCACTACTCGCTGGAACAAGAGCAGGAGTAGCAGTCAAAGCACATTAAAACACAGGGTTCTCTTAACAGTGAACAGTGAACAGTAAACAGTAAAAGACTGATAACTGATAACTGATAACTGGTTACAAGGGGCACTTTCAATCAACAAGCAGTCCTGGTTGGGGGCTGTGAGTTTGTTATTTTTGAATTTTAAATCTTAAGTTTTAAATTTTGAATATTGAATTGCTTTATATGCCAACATTCGTTGCTCGTTTTAAGGACTCGCGAGGAAAATCGAAAAGAGAAAAAGTTGTGGCTAATTCTTTGGCTCAAGCTCGTATTTCTCTTAGGCAACAGGGTTATATTGTACAAGATATCAAAAAAGAATCTCAAGGCTTTGACTTCAAACAACTTCAAACCAAATTTATGTATGTTTCCGTGAAGGATAAAGCCGTATTTTCTCGTCAATTTGCTGCTTTGGTGAATGCAGGAGTGGCAATTGTGAGAAGTCTGAGTGTGTTAGCCCAGCAGTGTAGCAATCCTAAACTGAAACAAGCGATTTTGGGTATTAATATTGATGTACAAAGTGGTATGAATCTTTCTGAGGCGATGCGGAAATATCCTGATTGCTTTGATGGTTTATATGTCAGTATGGTTGAGGCTGGGGAAGTTGGTGGTGTTTTGGATGAAGTGCTAAATCGTTTAGCCAAGTTGTTGGAGGATATTGCTCGATTACAAAACCAAATTAAGTCAGCATTGGCTTATCCTGTTGTTGTGGGATTTTTGGCGATCGCCATCTTTCTTGCTATGACGATTTTTATCATCCCTATTTTTGCCAATATTTATAAAGAATTGGGTACTGAGTTACCTGCTTTGACGCAATTTATGCTGCAGCTAAGTGAAGTGTTAAGAAGTTGTTGGCTTTTGGTGATTATCGGCGTTATCACAGCAGGTATCGCCTATCGACTGTACTACAAAAGTCAGGTTGGACGTGAAACCATAGACCGTCTTTTGCTGAAGATACCGTTGTTTGGTGAGTTAGTCCAAAAATCATCAGTTGCCCGTTTTAGCCGTACCTTTGGTTCTTTGACTCGTTCAGGAGTACCAATTCTGACTTCGTTGGAAATTGTGCGGGATACCTCAGGAAACCAGGTAGTTGCTAAGGCTATTGATACTGCGCGTGTAGAAATTCAACAAGGAGGTATGATTAGCATTGCCTTGCAAAAAGAGAAAGTTTTTCCTCCAATGGCAATTCAGATGATTAGTATCGGAGAAGAAACTGGTGAATTAGATGTTATGTTGATGAAAATTGCTGATTTCTACGAAGATGAAGTCGAACAAACAGTCAAAGCACTAACCAGCATTTTGGAACCGATTATGATTGTCGTTTTGGGGGGGATGATTGGTACAATTTTACTCTCTATGTATCTGCCTATGTTTAAGGTGTTTGATAAGCTTGGGTAATTATCAGTTATCAGTTATCAGTTATCAGTTATCAGTACTTGTTGTCGTCTGAAACCTTGATAATTGTTCACTGTTTACTGTTTACTGTTCACTGATAACTGTTGATATCATGTCACAACTGCAACGAATCGCAATAGCACCATCCCAATTTCAACAAGAGCAAATATTGCTGACAAAAGAGCAACAACATTATCTGGAACGTGTTTTGCGCTTGCGCGGTGGCGATCGCTTTATTGCAATAAATGGCAAGGGTAAATGGTGGTTGGCGCAGTTGGAAGGAGAAAAAGCACAAATTTTAGAGTCGCTAACGGTGGAAACGGAGTTACCTGTATCCATAACGTTGATGGTAGCTTTGCCCAAAGGAAATGGATTTGATGATGTGGTGCGGTGTTGTACTGAGTTGGGAGTCGCGGTTATTGTTCCGGTTGTGAGCGATCGCACTTTACTTCATCCTAGTCCTCAAAAACTCCAACGCTGGCTGCGCATTGCACAAGAAGCTGCTGAGCAATCAGAGCGTTCTTTTGTGCCTACAATATTAGAACCCGTTTCTTTTATAACTAGTCTTGCCACACAGACAGCAAATTTCCCTTCGGGGAGAACCTCCGGTTCCGCTGCGCTAACGCAGTCGCCTACGGAGAAGCCAGTACTGCGGGAGGGGAGCCAGTCCGTTGCGGGGGTTCCCCCCGTTGTAGGACCTGGCGTTTTCCCTCCGCAGGTATCTGGCGTTGGAAAGCCGTCATTCGCGCTGTCTCACCGTTACATTTGTGAGGCTCGTGGCAGTTATCCTCATTTAACAGAGGCAATCAATCAAGTTTCTACAACATCTGAGATTATCATTGCTACTGGACCAGAGGGAGGATGGACAGATAAAGAATTGAAGCACGCTATTGAGGCTGGATTTCAACCTGTTTCCCTCGGGCGTCGCATCTTGCGAGCAGTCACAGCCCCAATTGTTGCCTTATCTGTTGTGGCAGCACAGTTAGAATCGGTGGCATTCAATGGCGCAAGCTAAAAACAGTATACATGATTGCGGGGACAGCTTTAGATATAATACTAAATACTTTTATATATAAGTAGTTACTTTTTTATAAATCTTATCAATTAACAGTAGGGTGAGCAACGCCCACCCTAAACAAAATCCAAAGGCTACTTAGAGGTTTTGACTTGATTTGCCATGTCTAAGAAAGAACTCATGTTCGCACCGGGACGACGACGACCATTGCTAGTATTAGGTACAGCGAGATATTTTGGTGCAAAAGTCGTTTCAGTTGGCTCCTTTTGAATTATTGCTTTGGCTTTTTGTGAGTTCACAGGCTCAGGCTTAGCACCAACTGCACCCTGTGTTAACTGAACATTAGGTTTTCCCTCAGCAGCAGCATCTTTTGTTCCATTGTTTGTGTCTGCTTGTTTTGGGGCAGACTTAGCCGTTTTCTTAGCCTTGGATGCGGCTGGTTTTGCGGCTTCTTGAGCTTTGGATGCGGCTGGTTGTGCGGCTTCTTGAGCTTTAGATGTGACTGAGCCAACGGCTTCTTGAGCTTTGGATGTGACTGGTTCAACCGCTTCTTGAGCCTTAGCTACTACTGAGCCAACGGCTTCTTGAGCTTTGGATGTGACTGGTTCAACTGCTTCTTGAGCTTTCGAGACTACTGAGCCAACGGCTTCTTGAGCTTTGGATACTGCTTGCTTGGCTGCTTCTTTGGTTGCTTCAGCGGCTTCATCGAGCTCTAGGTAGTAGCCGTTCTTCTTTTTACCCAAAAGCCCAGTAAAGAAATTCGGAACCCCAGTGATTAAATTTTTGAAACCGTTCATTAGAAATTCTCCTGCCTCTTATACCTGGAATGTGACCGTAATCCTTAGAAAATCACGGAATATGTTTAATTTTTATCAAGATATTCTTGACCCACCCATTTGCGTATACAACCAGTTACGGTGACAGCTTTCATAAAGTGGCTATGACTAAACAGGGCTAGTGCTTTTTACTCTTTACTTTCAGGCACTTGCCACCTTTAAACAGTTAGGTTTTATTATTAAATTTTACTGTAACTTGAAGCAATATTTCGAGAGTCTACTTAAAAAAAGTTAACTTATACTTTCAGATATGCGTATCGACTCTTGAAAGCACCCATTAAGCGTTAAGCGTTCCCACTCGCTGCTCAAACATTCAAAATTATCAATTCAAAATTCGCTCATTAAGAATTTTGAATTGATAGCCTAGCGTGCCCGCAGGGCATACTTTGAATTTTGTTAGCGCAGCGGGGCGTAGCCCTCCTTTGAATTGTTTTGTTCCCTGTTCGCTTCAAACCAATACGGAGACTGTCATAGCTTTTTGGCAAACGGTGATTATACTCGACTAAATTAGAAAAAGATAGAACTTAATATTATTTAGTAAATGAAGAACGTCAAAAAACAGCGAAACCCAGTCCTATTGGTACACGGTATTTTTGATACAGGTCGAGTTTTCGATAATATGATTCCGTACTTGAACCAGAGAGGTTGGACGGTGTATGACCTAGATTTAGTGCCAAATAATGGCAACATTGGTCTTGACACCTTAGCTCAGCAAGTGGCTGATTATATTGATGCGACTTTTGAACCAGAACAACCCTTGGATTTAGTCGGCTTTAGCATGGGAGGTATCGTTAGCCGCTATTACGTCCAACGACTGGGAGGAATCAACCGTGTGCAGCGGTTTGTTACCATCTCATCACCTCATCATGGCACTTGGATTGCCTACTGTCGTCAAGGTGTTGGTTGCATTCAAATGCGTCCTGATAGTGTTCTGTTGCAAGATTTAAATCAGGATGTTGAGATGTTAAGACAGATCGATTTTACCTCTATCTGGACACCTTATGATTTGATGATTGTCCCTGCGAGTAGTTCGCAAATGCCTGTGGGACGTGAAGTGATAGTACCAGTTTTAAATCACTCCTGGATGCTGAGCGATTCCGGAAGTCTGGCGGCGGTGGCGGAGGCGTTGACAATTCAAAATTCAACATGGACTCCCTCCCAGTGCGCTAACAACATTCAAAAGACACAACCCAATACTGAAAAGTCTTCTGTCTATTGACAAGATGGAATAAAAATGGATTACAGTTTAAAGGCGTTAAGCGTAGCTCTGCCGTAGGCAATCGCCCACCAGAAGGCTCCCTGCTGGAGCATCGCCAATTTGCGTATACTCAGCACTCCCAAAAATTGCTTCAGGATAACGGTAATACTTCAACTCCATTAAGTTATAAAAAGGGTCTTCTAAAAAGAAAGTGCGATGTTCTAGGGCAGAACCAACAAAGCGATGTTTAGCTTCTTCTTTAAAAAGGAGTTGTCGCTGTTGCGCCCTTGCGAGTAAATCCTCCCAATCATGTTCTAAAGTAAAAATTAGCCCAAAGTGTCTTGGGTATATCCCGCGTTGGGGTGTGAGTGGTTCTTTTGTGACATGAGCTACTAGTTGATGACCGTAGAGATTGAGAATTAGGGCGTTGCGGTTTTCCCGTCCTGGAGTGCAGCCTAAACCATCTACATAATATGCTTTTGTCTGGGCAATGTCTGTGACGGGAAAGGCTAGATGAAATAATGTTTGGTTCATTGCTTGTATGGGTAAGACTCCCTCAAGTTTTACCAGATGGAAGTTGTGCTAAACTCCCTGACACCAGCTATTTTAGAGCATCAACCCATGAGAAAGTTGATCATTCAACTATTAATTGTCATTCTGGTACTAAGCGGATCGATAGGGTATGTGTTTGTGAATCGCGCAACGCCTGCCTCAAGCTGCACGATCGCAAGCCTTACTACACAGGTTGGCAACGGTACATTGTCCTACAGTCAAGTGGGGAACGGGCGCTCGATTCTACTGTTGCATGGTTTATTTGCCGACAAGGAGCAGTGGAACACCATGATGTGTCGGCTGTCTGAGGTAGGCTATCGGGCGATCGCCCCAGATTTACCAGGCTATGGCAACAGTAACGGTTTTACTTTGAGTGACTATGCTCTGGAGAACCAAACAACACTCCTACATGAGTTGATGGAGAAATTGAGGATTAAGTCTTTTGATCTAGCGGGTAGCTCGATGGGCGGAGCGATCGCTCACCTGTATGCTCAACGTTACCCAAACCAGGTGCGTACCCTCGCCTTTATCGGTTCACCATTGGGCATTGTTGATTGGGCAAGCAGTTTTAAAGAAGCAATCTTCCAAGGCATTAATCCTTTTATTCCAATTACCAAAGAACAGTTTGCTTTGGAAATCAGCCTGCTTTTCTTCACTCCTCCCACGATTCCTGATTCTGTCATAGCAGAGAAAGTCAACGATTACATTACTCGCAACCAACATTACCAGCAGGTTTGGGATATTGTAAATCTCTATGATGACATTCTCTGTCAGGGTGTACCAACTCAACTTCCCACATTCACTATTTGGGGCGAGGAGGACAAGATTTACGACATTAGTGGGGCTAATCGACTGCAAGAATGTATTGCTGGTGCAAGAGTGATCCAGTTGCCCAAAGCAGGACATCTAGTGCTGATAGAAAATGCAGATGAGGCAGCTTCAAAATATGTGGAGTTTTTGCAAACTGCCAGAGGTAGATAGAACAAGCAAGGGGGAGTTTTGCAGGGTAAGCTCATCTGATGTATTTTGGTTTGTGCAAAATGCAAGTTCTATTCGTTGTGCAAAAGCTGATCTGGAAGTTGCTCCAAAACCCTTTCAAATGGCGCACTGTTATTGAGTCCCCGCGTTAAAACGAGCGCACCTTGAACTTGGATCACCGCATCCTCTGCTCGTTGACGTGCCTGTGTTTTAGACAAACCTACCTCTTCTAACACCTGCGCTAAACCATCAATCCAAGCATTAAGCATTTGATTGACTTGCTCGTGAAACAAATCGTTGGAATCGCCAAGACTAAATAGCGCTAACAGACACGCATCTCTGCCGCAGTTGTAAAACTGTTTGAGACTTTCATTCATAGTGTGAATGCGCTTTCTTGGTTCACCCGAACGGTGTAACGGTTCGAGGATTGCTACTCCAAACCACTGACTCACATGTTCCAGCACCGCCTCTGCCATCTCCTGTTTTCCATTGGGGAAGTGATGGTATAGGCTTGCTTTACCTAAGCCAGTTGCTTGGGAAATTCGAGACAGGGTTGCTCCTTCGTAACCATACTGACGAAACACGTTGACTAATCGCCGAGACGCTTCAATTTTGTCCATTGAATTTTCTGTTTAACCTGTTGACATTGTACCGATTTTTCGGTACAGTTATCTTGTACTGAATGTTCGGTGCAAAAATATAAAGATATCAAGCGTATTGTGAAAAACATTTATTTCCAAGCAATGCTTGTTGTTGTATGTCCTTTTATTGTACCGAACGTTCTATTCAAGTGATTTGAAGTCAGGAGAATTTGAGAGCTATGTCCGCATACCGCACAATTGAGATTGATAGTCTCCATATTTCCTATCGTGAAGCAGGTTCGCCCTTATCTCCAACAATCCTTTTGCTTCACGGCTTTCCAACTTCATCGCATATGTTTCGTAATTTGATGGGTGCACTAGGCGACAAGTTTCATGTGGTTGCACCTGATTATCCCGGTTTTGGTAACAGTTCAATGCCAACGGTAGATGAGTTTGAATACACCTTTGACCATTTGGCTGAGGTGATGGAGAAATTTATTGAGGCAATTGGATTGAAGAAGTATAGCCTTTATGTAATGGATTACGGTGCCCCAATCGGATATAGAATTGCAGCTAAGCATCCAGAGCGAGTTGAATCACTGATTGTTCAAAATGGGAATGCGTATGAAGAAGGACTTCGCGAGTTCTGGGAACCCCTTAAGGCTTATTGGAAAGAGCGTACACCTGAAAATGCTGACAACTTGAGGCAATTTTTCACCTTGGATGCAACCAAGTGGCAATATACTCACGGAGTCCGCAATCCTAAATCGATTAGTCCTGATAACTGGAATATCGACCAACCGTTACTTGACCGACCTGGTAATAGTAACATTCAGTTAGCGCTGTTCTATAGCTACGGTTCTAATCCACCGTTGTATCCCCAATGGCAGGAGTACTTCCGCAAGTATCAACCTCCAACATTAGTTGTTTGGGGCAAGAATGACCAGATTTTTCCTGCCGATGGTGCTTATCCTTACCTACGGGATTTGAAAAATATTGAATTCCATTTGCTTAATACAGGGCATTTTGCTCTTGAGGAAGACGGTGAAACCATTGCTTTGTTGATCACCAACTTTCTGACGAAACAATTGCAACCCTTAGAGCGCCGGTTCAGTAAAAATAGTTGATAAATAAGCCTAAATGTGATAAGACTAATGTCAGCAAATTCCAGTTATTTAGAACCGATTTGGCTTTCCCTAAAGACAGCTTGTGTGTGGGTTTTAACATCACTTATCAGATCGCCATTTTGCTAATCTAGGAGTGGTGTTGGGTCAAATGGATAAGTCAAATGCTGAAAACAAAACCTGTGACAACCAACTTTGTCAGTCCGATCAAACTCAATCAACGGTTGAATAAATCCCTGATGTTATCCAGTCGGCAAATTGGCTGGAAAGGGATCTTGGTTGAACAGTATCAGAATTCTCCGACTCCAAGTGAAACTGAACTTCCTGCCCTGTCAGATCATTTGCTCAACTTACCCCTGGGACACCCCGTCCATTTGACCCAGAAGCGTGATGATCGCCTGCATGAATCAATCGTTCAAAAGGGTGACACCATCTTTGTTCCTGCCGGACAACCGAGCTACTGGCGCTGCCAGGGAAGTGAAACCTACCAGCCAACGCTGCACATCCACTTGAAACCGGAGTTGATCACGCAAGTTGCTGAAACATCTGAGTTTGATCGGGAGCAGATCAACCTCGTGAACTGTTTCTGTAAGCAGGATTTACACCTTCAGCATATCGCTATGCTGCTCTTGGCTGAGTTAAAGTCAGGTGGGATGATGGGTCAATTATATGTCGAATCATTGACTCAGGTGCTAGTCATTCATCTTCTGCGACATTATTCCACCTTCACGCAGACAATTACGTCCCAGAACAGAAGCTTAACGAACGCTCAATTGCAGCGAGCGATCGACTATATTCACACTCACCTTGACCGAGATTTGTCACTGGTTGAAATTGCAGGAGTCATTAATATCAGCCCCACTTACTTTGCCAGTTTGTTCAAAAGCACCACAGGTATTTCTCCTCATCAGTATGTGATTAAACAGCGGGTGGAGCAGGCAAAGCTGATGCTGTTGACAACGAACTTGGCGATCGCCGACATTGCATTACAAGTGGGGTTTTCCAGTCAAAGCCATCTGACTCAACACTTTAAACGCCTCACTAGAATGACACCGAAACAGGTTCGCTAAAACCATAAGAATCTGATAAAGCGTTGTAAGAATCTGAAAGAAGTCGAGCATTGGAACTCACTACACTTGGGATAGATAGGGCATTGTTAGACACTTCAGGAATAAACCACTGTAGCTTCCTTGCTCTTTCCTTCAACTCTTCATTAGAAGATTTTGGGATACATCCGCCATGTTTTTTAGACCAATTTTGGCTATTATAACCGCAGTGCTGATTATTACAACCTCGTATTTTTTTTCGGGGATTGCCATAGGCAAAACTGCGAAAACTCAAGTACCAGGTGTCTACTCTTTCATGTTAGGCGATTTCACGATTACGGCGCTCAGCGACGGTACACTACCGCAGGATCTCCCTAAGCTCCTAACCAATACGAACCCGGCAGAAATTGATCGCCTTCTCCATAGCAGCTTTCTTACGAACCCTGTTGAAGCCTCGATCAATGCATTTCTTATCGATACCGGGGATAAACAGGTGTTGGTGGATACAGGTTCAGGGGAATTATTCGGACCAAAGCTAGGTGGCAAGCTACAAGTGTCGTTAAAGGCGGCGGGCTATGCACCCGACGAGATCGATACGGTTCTCCTTACCCATATCCATAGTGATCACAGCGGTGGTCTGGTCAAAGGCGATCAACTAATGTTTCCCACCGCTACAGTTTACGTTGGCAAGCCTGATGTCGATTTTTGGCTTAATCCTGCCAATGCAGAGCGATCGCAGCTCGACCGCAAATATTTTGATGAAGCAGTCAAAACGGTCAAACCCTATCTCGATGCAGGCAAGCTTAAGCCGTTTTCCGGCAAGACGGTTATTCTGCCGGGGATTACCGCACGCCCCACGCCGGGACATACGCCGGGACACAGCTTCTTCCTTGTTCAAAGCGGTGGCGAGAGCATCGAGTTCTGGGGCGATATTCTTCACGTCGCCTCGGTTCAATTTCCGAAGCCCGAGATCACGATTGTCTATGACGTCGATCCCAATGCCGCAGCGGTGCAACGTGCGAAACAGTTCGCTGACGCACAGATATCACGCCGCTTAGTTGCAGGCGCACATTTACCCTTCCCAGGAGTTGGGCATATTCGCGCGGAAGGTAAAGGCTATGCCTGGGTGCCTGTGGACTATCGCTGGCGTGAACAATAAGGTTGTGTCGCCAAAAGATAGGACATTTTTAGACTACCTGAGGAATAAACCACTGTAGCTTCCTTGCCCATTCCTTCAACAGTTCATAACAAGGTTATGGAATACATCCGCCATGTTTTTTAAACTAATTTTAGCTGTTATAACCGCAGTAAGGACTTAGACACAATGAGAAAGCAACTTATTAATCCGCCACAACTCTATGATGGAAGACCACACGGAATGTCCCATGCTGTTATCGATACCGCATCGGCTACCGTTTACATTTCTGGTCAAGTTGACTGGGATGTGAACCATCAAGTCTCATGCCATACCGTCGAGGGGCAACTCTCGAACGTGCTAACGAACCTAAAGGTCGTCCTAGATGCATCGGGAAGCTCCGTAGAGAATCTGCTTAGCCTTCGCATCTATGTTCGTGGTGAACTTGGAGAATTTATGGGGACTATCGCACCAATTATCGGGCAATTTCTAGCAGAATCGCGCCCCGCTCTTACTGGCATCGGTGTTTCCTCACTTGCCTCTCCAGAAACATTGGTTGAAATTGAGGCAACAGCAGCACTTAAGTGACCAACTGATTTCCGAAATTCGTGTTTATTTAGGTGGCAAGCTACAAGTGTCGTTAAAGGCAGCTATGCACCCCACGAGATCGATCTGGTTCTCATTACCCATATCGATACTGATCACACCGCCGGTCTGTAGGACATTTTTAGACATCTCAGGAAGAAACCACTGTAGCTTCCTTGGCCTTTTCTTCAACCCTTCATTAAGAGGTTTTTAGCAATGCAATTTTTAGGTGAAACAAAAGAACAATCTACGGCTGCTGAGGTTTTTGCTGACAGTCTCGCACTGATTACAAAGGATATTCAAGCCTGGGTAGAGCTGTTTGCCGAAAATGCAGTCGTTGAATTTCCGTATGCTTCTGCTCTCGGTTCACCAGAACGATTAGAAGGCAAACCTGCCATCTACAACTACATGAAAGACGCGTTAGCACAGATGCAAAATTTGGTATTCACGAACATTCGTGCCTACCCAACATCAAACCCTAATGTTCTATTTGCTGAGGTGCATGGGAAAGCCATAATTGTCGCTACAGGTCGTCACTATCAGCAAGATTATGTGATGCGACTGGAAACCAAGGATGGCAAGATCATCCACTACCGTGAATACTGGAACCCTGTCCCCGTTCTTGATGCGTTCGGTAGCACACAAAATTTGCGTCAATCTTTTAATGCACAGTAATGCAGAGGAGAGGATAGATATGAAAATTGTGATTGCAGCCGCATCAGGCAATATTGGACGACGCACCGCAGAGAAAATCATCCAGGCTGGTGCTGAAACTATTCTTCTGGCACGACATCCAGAGAAGTTGGCTGATTTAGTGGCTCAAGGTGCCACGGTGAAGCCAATCAGCAGCGATGATACTCAAGGGTTGATCGAGGCAACCCAAAATGCAGATGCTTTGTTTTGGCTGACTCCACCGAAACTTGATGCACCAAGCTTACGCGACTGGTGCATCCAGACGGCAATGGCTGGAGCTAAAGCAGTGCGTGAAAACGATGTCAAGCGAGTCGTCAACATTTCTGGCATTGGTGCGGGTTCAGCATCAAACTTGGGTACAGTCTCATTTGGTGGAAACGTCGAATCGATCTTCAACCAAACTACAGCAAATGTGCTGCATTTGCGTCCCGGCTATTTCATGGAGAATTTTCTAGATCAAGTTGAATTCATTCGGCGAGACGATACCGTATACTTCCCCTATGCCAGCGATCATGATATTCCTTGGATTAGTACTGACGATATCGGCGATGAGGCAGCAAAATATCTACTCAATGATGGTTGGGCAGGTCATTGGACTCGGAATTTAATGGGATCCGAAAATTTAACGCTGTTTGAAACAACTGCTGTCCTTTCACAAGTGCTCAATCGCCCAATCAAATATGTCCAGGTGACTATTGAATCGATCCAGCAGCGCCTTGCATTGACGGGCGCAACACCTGATGTACAACGAGAGTTGGGCAATCTGTATCGTGCCCTTGGCAATCCTGACGGAGTTTATGCGACAGTACGAACACCTGAAGCTGTTACACCAACGACGTTTGAGCAGTTTGTAAAAAACAAACTATTTCCAAACAATCTAGCACTTACGCATTGACAGAAAGTTGACTATGTGCATTGCCATTACCTAATACCCCGGCGACACGGGCTGTGATGGCTTCGCCTGCCCTATTCCCGAACGCGAGTGCGTGTCCGTTCGGCGTAGCCTCCATTGTAGCAAGTGGCGTGCAACTCTAGAGGGTTCCCTTCGTGCGTGCAAACTGCCGTGCAAATAAACAAGAGATGAACTTGTACTTCATCCGGATGAGAACTGCTTATTCATCTCAGATATTTGCCTGCTGTCTTTGATAAAGTGACCAGTACAAACCTTTTTGTCGCAACAGATCCAAATGGTTTCCGCGTTCAGCGAGAACTCCCTTCTCCAGTACCAAAATCAAATCAGCACGCTTGAGGGGGGCGAAACGGTGGGCGATGAGAAACACGGTGCGGTTAGCGGAAACTTTTTGTAAGTTTTCCAGGACTTGCTGTTCAGTTTCACTATCTAAAGCACTGGTTGCTTCGTCTAAAATTAAAATTGGTGCTTGCGAGAGAAATAACCTTGCTAAGGCTATGCGTTGGCGTTGTCCGCCAGATAAAGCTGTACCCCGTTCTCCAACATTTGTTTCGTAGCCGTGGGCTAATTCACTGATAAAGTCATGAGCAACGGCATATCTTGCAGCTTCTACAACTTGTTCTGAGGTGATGTCAGGATTACCGAGAGTTATATTGTCTAAGATAGAACCGTTGAATAAAAAGTCTTCTTGCAGAACTACACCAATTTGTTGGCGCAGGGAAGCTAAATCAGCGCTTTTAATATCAAAACCATCAATGAGGATGCGTCCTGATTCAATTTGATAAAGGCGTTGCAACACTTTAGAAAGAGTACTTTTCCCAGAACCACTGCGTCCAACAACACCAACAAACTGTCCTGGTTCTACAGAAAAGGAGATTCCTCTCAAGACGGGTTCAGCACTTTGTCGGTAACGGAAGAAAACTTGCTCAAAGTTAACTTGACCTTTGAGGGATGGTAACACTAAACCAGTGCCTGGTTCCGCTTCTGGGGCTACGTTAAGAATATCACCAATCCGGTCAACAGAAAGCAGCACTTGTTGGAAGGTTTGCCACAGCTGTACGAGGCGTAAAAGTGGTGCTGTGACTCTACCAGAAAGCATTTGAAATGCGACGAGTTGACCGACTGTTAATTTATGATCAATAACAAGCTTGGCTCCAAACCAAAGAATAAGCAAGTTGGAAAAATTGGTCAGGAAGTCACCAATATTGCTACTAATGTTAGAGGTGGTAGAAGCTTTGAAACCTGTGCGGACGAAGCGAGCAAATAAACCTTCCCAGCGATCGCGCGCTGCTGGTTCTGCTGCGTGTGCTTTAACTGAGTGAATTCCGGTAATTGTTTCGACAAGAAATGATTGACTATCAGCACTGCGGTTAAAGGTTTCGTTTAGCCAGTTGCGAAGAATTGGCGTTGCTACCACTGTTAAAGTGGCAAACAACGGTAAGACTGCTAACGCCACAAATGTCAGGGGGATATTGTAGTAAAACATTAACCCCAAATACACCACAGCAAAGATGCTATCCAAAACCACAGTTAACGCCGTACCTGTGAGAAACTGGCGGATTTGTTCGAGTTCTTGAACTCTTGCGACTGTATCTCCTACGCGCCGAGACTCAAAATAAGCCAAGGGTAACCGCATGAGGTGACGAAACAGCTGTGCTGATAAACTTAAATCTAGACGACGGGCGGTATGGGTAAAAATAAACAGTCGCAGGATTCCAAGAACTGCCTCGAATATTGAGGTTAGCAGGAGTGCGATCGCCATAACATCAAGAGTTGGCAAACTCTCTTGCACCATCACCTTATCAATAACGACTTGAGTAATGAGTGGTGTTGTTAACCCCAAAAGCTGCAATGTAAAAGACGCCAGCAGTACTTCTGCGAGTAATCCTCGGTACTGCCAAACTGCTGGAGTGAACCAATTGAGGTTGAATTTTTCTTGCTTTTGGATGACTTCTACTTGCCATAACTGCCCATCCCAAGTTTCTTCAACCACTGAGCGTGGTATGGTTTCACAAGTGTTATTGGGATTTAGGGGATTTGCGATAGTTAGGCGATCGCCCTTGAGGGCATACGCGACTATCCAACCTTCCTCTGTTTTTCCTGATGTTTTCCACCGTAACAAAGCTGGAAATGATAACTGTTGTAACTCACTCCAACTGACTTGCAGCCGTCGCAGCACAAATCCTAACTTTTCTGCTGCTTCCACAAGATGTTTTGGTTGTTGTCCTCGCAGTTGACGTTGTACCCATTCGAGTTGTAAGGGATTGTCTAGCTGTTGCGCCACCATTGTTAAACACGCCGCACCTGTGTTCCAGCTAGAGACGAATGGATATGTTGATACAGAAGTCGAGGACGGGGAGAGGGGAGGGGAAGAAGGAGGAGATGAAGGAGTGGAGGAGTGAGAAACTGAGGCAGATGAGGCAGAGACTTCTAATTTGGAATTTGGAATTTGGAGAGAAGTTGAAACGCAGGTTTCCTCCGTCCCTTGCGCGTCTTTGGAGGAGACTCCAATCTTAGGTGATTTGGAATTGATTTGTTCTGTTGTCGCGGTGTCTTGTTGATTTCCTAACCAAAACCCTTCAATTTGTGGCGTTGAAAGTTCTGCCCATACTGCTGTCGTCTGGCGTAGTACGACGACTTCTTTACTAGCAGCAACAGCCTTGCACTCCACAGAAAAGTTGTTTAAGTCGCCGAACCAATCTCCTGGTTGTAGTACTGTCAAAGTCTTACCGACGCTTCCGTCCCGCAAGCGGATGTTTCCAGAAATAATCAAGAATTGGAAACCTGCTGCTTCTTGTGGCCAGATTTTTTCTCCCAATTTGTAGCGAAGAGTTTCTGACACCTGTTGCAGTCGGTTTTGTTGTTCAGCTGTTAGCCAGCACAGTGGTGGTTGATTCCAAGATTGAGATGCTAGCACGCTATTTTCTGAAGATTCGTTATCTAAAAGTTTTAATTCACCTGCAATTTTACCGTTAGTTTTTGAATTTTCTCTGCTAGCCATTTCTCAAATAACTCATTTTGTAGTGCTTGCCTTAGTTGAGTATCTTCTAACGACGCGCTCAGAAATTGTTCCACACGAAACAATCCATAGCGTCCTTCCAGTTCTATTGGTCCTATTAATTGTCCGGGACTGGCAATATCAACACATGCCCTGAGTTTATCTGGCATCGTTCCCCGACTTACAGGCCCCATCATACCGTTGACAATTTTTTCACCTGAGAGGGAATATTCTCTAGCAAGTTGCTCAAAGTTTGCTCCTTCTTCGATTTGGGTTTGTAGTTCTTCCGCTAACTCCTGAGTCTCAACAACAATTCGCGAAACTACCACCCTATCTAAATAAATTTTACGTTCAATGTAGTATTCTTGTAGCTTGGATTCTGTGACGCTCGCTTTCAGTTTTTCTACCTTAAAACCATAAGCAACTGATGAGTGAAAGGTATCATAATTTGTCCCATTACTTTGTAACCATTCTTGAAATTTCTGAGGTTCTGTCAATTTATTTTTTAGTCGGAAGTCAATTATAGTCTGTTCTGTCAAAGCAGAACTAATGAGTATATCTTCTCGTTTTTGTAGTTCTTGTTCGATTATGTACTGGCGAAGAATGTCTCCAATAAATTGCCCCAATTTTCCGGATGATTGCAAATATTTTACTGCTTGTACATAGGAAATCGGTTTTTCATCTACAGTCAAAAATTCCATGAAGTTAAATAAATAATGAATAGAAAAAACGACAAAAAAACAACATACAACTATTTTTTCTATAAAATTGCATTTGAATTGACAATTTTATAGAAAAAATAGTGTTGCAATTATAACTAGTTTTCATCAAGAGTGATAATTCACCAGGAGATTGCTAAAAAAAACTCAAGATTTTTATAAAAATGTTAGGCAATGAAATGTGCCCATATCCAGGCAAGCAAAATTGCAGTAGTTGCGCCGATCAATGTGTTTAAAATATTCACCACTTCATTAGTAAGCCAATTAAAGCGAGATTGCAGTGTTGCACCAATCACACTTTCTAAATTCGTAGCTACAAACGCTGCTACAACACACCAAAAAACACCGAAGAAATCTATCAAACCGACTCCCCAACCGAGTAGTGCTTGGGCGAGTGAGGCGATCGCACCAGCTAAAGTTCCCTCCAAACTAACCGCGCCTTCGGTTCCGCGTGCGACTGGTTGTAGCGTGGTAATCAGAAAAGTGCTTTTACCATAAGCCTTACCCACTTCACTTGCACAGGTGTCAGAAAGCTTTGTACAAAAACTCGCCACATAACCCAGCAACAATAGAGTAGTTGGCGTGGGATGTAAATTTTGAGGTGTAGGAATAATTCCCGAACTTGTCGCCCATACTCCTAACGCACACAAAGCCGCAGTTAAAGCAGAACCCCAGACATTTTCTGGACCTCTTGCACCAGAACGTTTTTCTGCAATACCTTGTGCTTCCTTCTGCGCCATACCTACGCGCGTAATCAAAGAACCAACAAGAAAGTAAAACATCACGACTACATATCCTTCCCACCCCAGTGTTGCCCAAATCAGCACACCAAGTAGCCAAGCGTGAAACACTCCAGATGGAGTAAGCAACTTTTTGGGGGCAATCCAAACTACAAGTAATAGCACAGAGTTCAAGCCGACTCCAACCAGCCAAGGATTTAGAGAGTTTATCGAATCAAACATTGTATCAACTCAGCTTTTTTAGAAGTATTTTGCCAAAGTACCAATAGAATAACTAATTTAGAACAAGTTTGATTACTACTTAAAAATCCTTAGTCACGGAAAATACACTCTAGGAATCCGGTTTGATTACGTATTTTATATTACAACTGTTTACAACACAGATTTTGTTAATTTTTCAGAGAAAACACTCTTAGAATTTATCAATTCTATGAAGAATCAGTAAAAATTTTCTATTTTTTCAGTAAATATCTACATAAGTATAATTTTTGCCATGAAATAATACGATATTAGAATTGACCTAATATATACAGATAGTAAACTGATTCACCTATGTCAACGACTTTTTCTGAAAGCTCTCTAGAGACTGCTAAAAACTTAAATACAGGCGTCAATCCTCAAATATTTAGCGATACATTAAATTCCGCTCACAGCAATTTCTACAGCTTTAATCTGAAAGGTCGTAGTAGTTTTAACCTTGAATTAGAAGACTCAAGCGCAAATGCACAGGTAGATTTGATTCGAGATTCAAATGGAAATGCTGTTGTAGATGACGGTGAAGTCATAAGTAGTTCTGTTTTCGGTGGCGCGAAGGCTGAATCGATTAACCAAACCTTAGATGCAGGTTTGTATTATGTCAAAGTCTCTATCGATGAAGGTTTAGAAACTGATTACAAATTGGCTGTTTCGGCAACGCCCATTGATTATGCTGGAGATTCTTTACAAAATGCACGTCAAATTACTCTTCATTCCAAAGCAAAAAACTACAGTGATTGGGTAGGTATATCAGATACAAATGATTACTACAAATTTGCACTCAATACCAAGAGTGATTTCAAATTAGGACTTAGTGGCTTGAGTGATGATGCACAGGTGCAACTGCTAGATGGTAATGGCAATACACTTGCAAACTCCCTTAACGTTGGTATCACAAATCAATCAATAAATCGTACTTTAAACCCAGGAACATATTATGTACGCGTCAACTCGTACGAACATGGTGAAAGTTTCTACAACCTAACTTTGTCAGCAACCGGTGTATCTGGTGATGAAACAATACCCACTCCCACTGATAGTGGCACATTATCTTCCATTTCCAACGGTGTACAACAACTAGCTGCTTCTGTAATTACATCTGTATTCCCTGATAGCAACACGCAATATGTCAAGGGAACTCTTCGATCAGATACCTTTACTTACCAGTCTACGTACAATCGGACAATATACTCTGGAAATGGCAACGTTGACTATGGCAGTGGTGGGCGAGACTTATTGGATTTATCTACATTTTCTTCTACAAGTGCCACAATCAAGTTAGTCGAGTCCACAGGGGGTGTCATGTATAACCCAGGCAATGGTACTCGCTTATTTGATGACATAACATTAAGCAACGGTAAACAAATTTTATTTGAGGGCATTGAAGCGATTAAATTTGCAGACAAAACAATCAACTTATCAGTAACACCTAATGACCCTTTGTTTGGGCAACAATGGAACCTACATATGATGGGTGTTCAAGATGCGTGGCGTTTGACCAAAGGTTCGGACAAAGTACTTATTGGAATTGAAGATACGGGTTTGGCTGCCAATAATGGTGTTCTTCACCCTGATTTACGTTCCCCCAATGTAATAAGTAATAACTACTTGGACGAAATGACTAACTCCATTGCCCACGGTACAAAAGTTGAAGGAGTGATTGGGGCGGCGAGCAATAATGGCATCGGGATGAGTGGTATCAACTGGAATTCTGAGATTTTCCATATCGATGTTATGGGTGGTGATCCTGGAGATTACGATTTGGTGAGTGCGACACAAACGCTGATTAATCAAGCAAATAGTAAAGGTCAGCGTCTGGTAGTGAACCTCAGCTTGACTGGTGGTAGTTCAACACAATTTGAGCAACTGATTGCTAATAACCAAAATACAGCCTTGTTTGTGGTTGCAGCTGGAAATACTAACGCCAATAGTCTTGAAAGTCCTGCCGACTTAGCGAATAACTATCTCAATGTTCTAGCAGTCGGTGGTTCTTGGGGAGTTAAAGACTGGAATGGCAATCCCACAACACCTGGAACACGGATTTCCTATCAAGGAGGATGGGGTTCCAATAAAGGAAATGGTCTGAGTGTCATGGCACCATCTGAGTACCTCACAACCAATGCTACCAAGTCTTCTAATGGTTTTACGTTCGACTATGATCAACGTTTCAATGGCACTTCAGCATCAGTGCCAAATGTGGTAGGAGTTGCTTCATTAGTGTGGAGTGTGAATTCAAATCTCACTGCTACTCAAATCAAGACGATTCTGTCACAAACTGCTTACGACTTGGGTGCATCTGGCTATGATACAGAGTACGGTTACGGGTTTGTGAATGCCGATGCTGCTGTTAGGAGAGCAATGGCTCTTGCACAGGGTGCGGCGTAATTAGCGGGACTAGGGGTGTAGGGGTGTAAGGGTGTAAGGGTGTCAGACAAGTAAAAAGAACCAAGTAACTCAGATCTTGCATCTCCACCTGAGCACACCTTGAACTGAAGTTCAAGGCTAATAGCTTAAGTCCGTTAAAACGGACTCAAAGACTAACAAGAGTCCGTTTTAACGGACTTGAACTTTGAGCCAAGAAATTTATTTCTTGGCGGGCGAAAATAATGGTGCAAGATCTGAGGTAAAAAGTGAGCCAGTGCGGTGGTGAGGCACTAGCTCTCCACCGCCACTCCCCTATCCCCTAGTTCTGGTCAAAATCTAAGCCAATTCTGCTGCAAATTGCCCTAAATTCTCCTTGCGCCACTTAGCATCTGCTTTGCGATTTGTCCGCAACTCTAAAACCCGAATTCCCTTGTTGGGCAGTGGGTTTAATCTTGAGAGTAACTGTTTCCAAGAAGTTATCAATTCGTGTTCAACACCATAAGTAGCACAGAGTTGAGCAAAATCAATATCTTGCGGAGTTGCAAAAAATTCTTCAAAGGGTGGCTCAAATTTTGAAATGGATAACATTTCAAAAATTCCACCACCATTGTTGTTAATTAACACAATGGTGAGATGTCCAACAAATTTATTTCTGATTAAAAAACCATTTGTATCGTGCAATAAGGCTAAATCACCTGTCAACATGACACTGCTTTGTTGGCGATGGGCAATTCCCAAAGCTGTGGATAATGTGCCATCAATGCCATTCGCACCTCTGTTAAAAAAGGGTTGCACTTGTGAGTGAGTCGGTTTCCAAAAGAATTCGACATCCCGCACTGGCATACTGTTGGCAATAAAAATAGGTGTTCTTGGTGGTAATGTCTGAGAAAGTAACCAAGCTGCTTTGCCTTCAAATAACTCCTCTATTGTTGTCAAAGTTTCGTCAACACTCGCCCTGACTTTTGCTTCTGCTGTAGACCATAGTTGAAGATACTCACAAGAAGATGAGGGAGTTATTTCTTTCCCTGCTCCCAATCTCCCCAATTCTTCTACGCTTATCCGTAAGTGAATTGTCTTACCATGAAGAGGGTCGAGGTTTTGGTCACTTGGGTCAATAATCCAGCGTTGTGCTTGGGTAGAAGTTAACCAGTTACGTAAATCTTTACTGGTGGGTATTTCACCAATTTGAATCACCACTTCTGGTGCTAGCTGTTTTGCCAATTCCTGATTCCGCAAAATCAGGTCATAAGTGGAAATAATATAAGGATTTTGGTCAGCATAGTTTCTGACTGGAGAGAGTCCCTCTGCCAAAACTGGGAATTTTAAGGTTTCACAGAGTTGGGCGATCGCACGACAATACTCCTGAGGTTTTCGCGGTTGGGCAACACCCGCGATAATAATTCCTCGTTGAGTTTTTAACCACTGTTGGAAAGGAAGATTTAAAGAATTGGGAAGATAAACAGATGGAGAGATCGTCGTTATCCCAGAAAAAAAGTCTTCTGTATCAAATTCGGACTGTAACAATTGTAAAGATGTTGTATGCAACATTTCTACATCGGGGATGGGTGCAAGGGGGTCGCGAAAGGGAAAATTGAGGTGCACAGGTCCGGGTACAGGAGTTTGTGAACGTTCCCACGCATGAATCATCGTTTGTCGCAAATAAGCAAGCATTCCCATATCCACAGAGGGAATTGCTAACTCTGTCTGCCAGTTTGGGTAATTGCCGTATAATTTCAGCTGATTTATAGTTTGACCAGAATGGCAATCTCGTAACTCAGGTGGTCTATCTGTGGTAAACAGCAATAAAGGTACACGACTTTCTTTTGCTTCAATCACCGCCGGGTAAAAATTCGCTCCTGCTGTCCCAGAGGTACAAATAACGACTGTGGGGCGTCCGGTTGCTTTTGCTTGACCCAAGGCAAAAAAAGCTGCAGATCGTTCATCAAGAATAGAAATTGCCTCAATATCAGGTGATTGTTGGGCAAAGGCGACTGCTAGAGATGTGGAACGCGAACCCGGACAAATCACAACACAAGTTAATCCTAGGCGCTTTAATGTCTGGGCAGCAATCGACGCCCATACAGTATTAATGTTTCTAAAATCAATTACCATCAACCTTGAAAGTCCAAATGTCCTGAGTTTTTAGTTCAAACAGATATGTCAACAAGAGCGTGTCATTTTAAACTGATTGTCTAGTGAGTTATCTGATCATCCTAATTTTCTGGTATATTTCAACCAACCTTCCTATCGTAGATGAATCAGGAAGGCCAATAAGCTGTTGAACACTCAAAGTACTAACTTAGGACTATTTTTATGGACTGCATTCATTTGACGGGAATTCGCTCCTATGGCTACACTGGGTACCTGCAAGAGGAACAGGTGTTAGGACAATGGTTTGAGGTAGATGTCAGATTATGGGTAGATCTTTCACAAGCTGCTGAAACTGACGCGATAGAAAATACTATCGATTACCGTAGTACTATCAGTTTGGTGCAAAATCTGGTCAAGACATCAAAGTTTCTTCTGATAGAACGTCTAGCAGGCGCTATTGCAGATTCTATTTTGGCATCAAGCGATCGCCTGGTACAAGTTCAAGTTATTTTGAAAAAACCTGCTGCACCCATTCCAGACTTTGGCGGTACAATCAGCATTGAATTAACTAGAACTAAATGAATTGGCCTCAAGCGATCGCCTGATACAAGTTCAAGTTATTTAAAAAAAACCTGCTGCACCCATTCCAGACTTTGGCGGCACAATCAGCATTGAATTAACTAGAACTAAATGAAATTAATAGTTGAGACTTCATCTCAATAATACCTAAAACTTGATTTTTACTTTCCATATTTGCCAGCACAAAAGAAAATCTTGTTAATTTCCTTGACACCTTCTCTCATCAACTTCACGGTCTGTTGAGGGATTCTCAAAGTTGCTCTTAAGAACTCCTGCTTCTATAACTCTTAACTTGAGTAGGAACAAAACCCAGTATTTGTTGTCCTCAGTTAAGGAGTAGTGCAATTGTTCTTATTTTGGCATTCTGGCAGTTCCCTTTAGATATAGCTGCTATACATAGTATAACATTTGACTTATTAACTTGCTGAAATTTATACAAACATATGTGTTACTTAACTCGCTATGTGCGTTTTTATATACTTATAAAATCTGAAAAGTTTCAATAAACTACTCTATCTTTACAAAACATTGCTTTGACAACCGCTATCTTTGCAGCTATCCAAATACAAATCTATTAATTTGATATTGAATGCGATAATAACTTGATATTAAATGTACAAAATTATGCAATTAGCTTTCTTGTCAAAAAAACTTTATTTGAACAATATTTGAGTTTCCAAATAAGCAGTTACTAAGCATATCAGGAAAAATTTACGTGTTTTGAAGATTCTCTACAAAACTTGAGTATTCTACTGTGTAGCTCAACAGTTTGTCTTCTTGAAATGTATAAAATTGCCGAGTATTTTACTATTTTTGATTACGTAGATAGATTTAGTAATGTTTGTACTCATTATTTGTTCGGAGTATTAAGACTAAGTACAAAGATGGTTTGGATACTTTTTTTACTTTTCTCTCAGCATAATCATGATTGACAAAAGCGATATTTTTTGAAAACATTCATTACATATTTTGAAAAACTTATTATGATAGAATAACTTTCTTTCAATTAAGTGACTACAGCGTAAAATATAACTTTAGCTAGAGGTCTTTTTTATATGTGTCGTTTGAAAATCTTAGTGGTCGAGTATGAAAAAAAAAAGGCATTAGATATAAAAAAATTATTGCAAAACTTAGGTCACTTTGTTTCCGAAATAACTGAAGATGAAGAGGGTGCAGTAAAAAAAATGGAAGAAATTAATCCAAATTTAGTATTATTTAATATTTCTTTATCCGGAAAAAAAGACGACGTTAAATTGGCTGATGTTATTATGAATGATTATCAAGTTCCAGTTTTATCTTTAACCGAAAGATATTCGATAATAAAAAAAATAGAAAGAAAACTAACAGAATCTTTGAACTATATTAATGAACCAGTAGCCGAACAAGACCTACAGATTGCTATAGAAATGGCAGTTGACAAGCATCAAACGAAAAAACAATTTCAGGAACAACAGCAAAACTTTATGGCAATTCTTAAAAGTATGGGTTGTGCAGTCATGCTCACAGATACTTGTGGTTGTATTCATCTAATGAACCCAATAGCAGAAGAACTAACAGGATGGACACAAGAAGAAGCGGTGACTAAAAATTTAGCAGAAATATTAAGTTTAGTTGATAAAGATACAGGTATTTTGCGCAAGGATTTAGCTACACAAGTTATACAGACGGGTGTGGTTTTGAATTTACCAGAAACTTTAACATTGATTGCTAAAGATCATACCGAAATCCAAATTGGGGGAAATATTGCACCCATCCGCGATGATGATGGTAGTCTTATTGGTGCAGTTGTCGTTTTTCAAGACATAACTCAACGCAAACAAACAGAAGCACAACTTGTACGGAATGCTTTTTATGATGCGTTAACAGGACTACCGAATAGAGTTTTATTTTTGGAAAGACTAAGCCAAGTATTTGAGCGTCGAAAAAGACGGAACAATGAGAACTATGCTGTCTTGTTTTTAGATGTGGATGGCTTTAAGGGAATTAACGATACTTTTGGGCATAGTGCGGGTGATAATTTCTTGATAGAGATTGCTCGACGTTTAGAATCATGCTTACGTAGTGCCGATACTGTAGCGCGATTTGGTTGTGATGAGTTTGCTATTCTCATCGAAGATATTAAAGATCTTTCTGATACAATAAATGTTGCTCAGCGTATTCAAGAAGCTTTAAAATCACCAATTTACATAGAAGAATATAAAATCTCAATTTCAGCTAGCATTGGTATTGCTCTAAGCTGTTCTAATTATGAACAGCCAGAAAGCTTACTACGGGATGCTGATATGGCAATGTACGATGCAAAGCAACAGGGAAAAGCTCGTTATGTTGTATTTAATTCTCAGAACTTATACCAGATGAATAGACGCAAAAAATAATTAGTACGAATATGTAACTGCTCGTGATTATGCAGTAATAGAAAAAATCAATCTTGGTATTTGTAAAAATAGGAATATGATCTATTTTTAGTTAATATTGACAATTTGATAGATTGGGGCGATGTTTGTCGTATCATAATCAAAAATAAGAAATTCTGTTATGGAAAAAACAGAAAAACAGAAAATGCTGGCAGGCGAATTGTATCTTGCTTCCGATTCAGAATTGATTGCTGGAAGAAACTTTGCACTTAGTCTACTGAGAAAGTATAACTCTACAACCGAAGAACAATTGGAGGAGCGAGCGCGCGGAGCGCACGCTTTGCGAACGCAAATTTTACAAGAATTATTTGGTCAAGTAGGACAAAATATTAATATCATGCCACCATTTCAGTGTGACTATGGTAAAAATATTTATGCAGGCGATCAATTCTATATGAATTTTGGCTGTGTGATTCTAGACTGTAACACAGTTCATATTGGGGACAACGTTTTGTGTGCTCCCTATGTTCAAATTTACACGGCATATCACCCAACAGATCCAGAAATTCGCCTTTCTGGTAAAGAACTCGCTGCGCCAATAACAATTGGTAATAATGTCTGGATTGGTGGCGGTGCAATTATTTGTCCTGGTGTGACAATTGGCGACAATACTACTATTGGTGCTGGTAGTGTTGTTGTCAAAGATATACCTGCAAATGTTGTTGCAGTTGGCAATCCCTGTAGAGTCATTCGACACTTGTAATCTCTTAAATAACAATTGTTTCTAACTGCGCTATCAGATATTATGACAACTAATATGTATAAGTGTATTTAGAGAAGGAGTAGTTTTTTTGGTTACCATCAAAGCTTTGTCAGTGACTGCTGGTGCAGCATTGATATTCTGCGGTACAGCGAAAGTAGCAGCGGCTGCAACCTTTAATGATGTGGCTCGCTACAGTACGACAATCTCCGCTAATAATGACATAGCTGATATATACTATCCCAACCCATCGAACCTGAAAACTGGCAACTACTCCTTTCCTGTTGCACTGTTATTGCAAGGTGCAAATGTCGATAAATCAGATTACTCAGAATATGCCAGTATAGTAGCTCGCTACGGATTTGTAGTGGTTGTACCCAATCACCCAAGATCTCTTCCCCAGTACGGATTCACGGGACTGCTACCAGAAACTTCACAAATTGACGCTGTTCTTGTACAGATGAAAACAGAAAATTCCAATTCTGTTTCGCCTGTTGCTGGTGTTGTTAATACACAAAAACTAGGCTTACTCGGTCACTCCGCAGGAGGTGTAGTCGGGTTATTTGCTATTGCAAATCTCTGCCTTTCCCCTGTTCAATGTGAAGGTTCCTTCAACCGACCAAATGAACTTTTAGCAGGAGCGTTTTTTGGTACAAACCTTCGTGATCAAAATGGAGTGTTCTTTCCTATTAATAATTCAGGAATTCCTCTTGCTTTATTACAGGGAACTCGTGATAGCAGAGCTCTTCCAATTAACGCTCAAAAAACTTACGAGCAGATCCAGAACCCCCCTAAAGCGTTGATTAGTATTTTGGGTGCTAACCACTATGGCATCACGAATACTAATAACCCTACTGGTCCAATACCAGATCCTAACACACCAACTATCCCTCAAGGTGTAGCAGTGGAAACTGTTGCCCGTTGGAGTGGACTCTTTTTGCGTGCCAGTATTCTTGATGACAAAACTGCTTTTGATTATGTGTATTCCACAGGTGATGCTCTAGATCCAAACGTGAGCGTGATTAGTCAAGCTAAACCTGTTCCTGAATCATCTTATACATGGAGTTTGGTGACACTAAGTGCTACTACTGCTGTGTTGGGACTAAAGAAACTCAAACCACACAGGCACGCAAGACCTAACAGCTGGTAATCACTTATTTCCAAATACTTTTACACCGATTGTATGGGTATTCTAATTCTGGATTGATAGTAAGTCGTGCTCAAGCACTGGGGTTTATCCGTACCCAGTGCTTTTTTGTTATTTCTTTAATTTCATTTATACTGTGCTGGGCATTCTAACTCTGAGTAAGAGTTGTTGCCTTCAAGCACTGGAGTATCCTAATTCTCCAGTGTTTTTTTATTTATGTGGGTTTTCATAAATTGAGTTGACCCCTGAACGCGAGATAATATAGTGCAGCACCACTTTGTCAGTTTATGAGCATTATCGTCTTTGGCAGTATCAACATAGATCTGGTTGCAACAGTACCCCGCTTACTAGTTGCAGGTGAAACGCTGCTGGGACACGATTTTTTCAAAGTACCAGGTGGTAAAGGTGCCAATCAAGCAGTCGCATCAGCACGACTAGGAATTCCTACTCACATTGTAGGACGCATAGGTGCAGACAGTTTTGGTACAGAACTTGTCAACAGTCTCCAAGCATCGGGTGTCCAAACAGATAGTGTGTTTGTAGATGAAACTGTGAGTTCTGGTGTTGCCATGATCACTGTAGATGTCAAGGGTGAAAATCAAATTATTGTCATTCCTGGTGCGAATGGACGCGTTAATCAGGAAGATGTGGAAAGATTATCACATTTATTACCAACAGCTAGGGCACTGCTTTTACAATTTGAAATTCCTATGCCTGCGGTAGTCGCAGCTGCCAAAGCTGGACGAAAAGCTGGAGTGACAGTTATTCTCGACCCAGCACCAGCGCAGAAGGATATACCAGATGAACTTTACTCTTTGGTAGACATTATCACACCAAATGAGGTGGAAGCAGGAGGACTGGTAGGTTTTTCTGTGGATGGAGAAGAGTCGGCAATTAAGGCAGGGGAAGTTTTACGGCAACGGGGTGTGAAAAATGCCATTGTGAAACTTGGTGCCAAAGGCGTTGTTTGTTCCACTCCAAAAGACACCTTTTTTATACCTGCGTTTCCAGTTCATACGGTTGACACAACTGCTGCGGGAGATGCCTTTAATGGTGGTTTGGCTGCGGCGCTTTGTGAGGGACTTTCTTTGCGTCAAGCGGTGGTTTGGGGTGCAGCCGCTGGTGCTTTGGCTGCAACCAAACTAGGGGCGCAACCTTCGCTTGCAGATAGGATGACGTTTGATGCGTTTTTGCGTCAAACAGGTGTTACGTGAAAGAATCCAAAATCCGCTATCTACTTGCCAATATCCTCGTTCCATAACTCAGGTTTCTCTTCAATAAATTCGCTCATCATTTGTTCGCATTCATCAAGATTGAGGTCAATCACTTCCACACCGTGGGATACCATGAATTCTTTAGCACCTGGAAAAGTTTTTGATTCTCCAGCGATAACTTTTTTAATGCCAAATTGTACAACCGCCCCAGCGCACAGATAACATGGCATTAAGGTTGAATAGAGTGTTGTACCCCTATAACTGCCGATTCTACCGGCATTGCGGAGGCAATCGATTTCGGCGTGGGTGACTGGATCGCCGTCTTGCACACGCTTGTTGTGTCCTTTGCCGAGAATCTTGTCATCCTTGACGAGAATGGAACCGATGGGAATTCCGCCTTCTTGTCTGCCTTGTTTTGCTTGTGCGATCGCAGCTTGCATAAACTCATCCATTTTTTCATTCATTTTTTTATTCTCCATGTCTAAACAACTTGTCTTGATGGATCACGATGGTGGTGTAGATGATTATCTAGCAACTATGCTGCTGATGACTATGGATCACATACAACCACTAGGTATTGTCGTCACTCCAGCAGATTGCTATGCCGAACCAGCCGTAAGTGCTACACGTAAAATTCTAGACTTAATGGGGCGTTCTGATATCAGAGTTGCTCAAAGTACTGTACGGGGTATTAATCCTTTCCCTCAACTCTATCGCCGTGATTCATTTGTTGTTGATCATCTTCCTATTCTCAATCAAAGCGAAACAATTCGCACACCACTGCTTGCAGAACCTGGTCAAGATTTTATGATAAAGGTGTTACAAGAGGCACCAGAACCTGTTACGTTAATGGTTACTGGTCCGTTAACAACAGTAGCAACTGCACTCGATAAAGCACCGGATATTGAAGCGAAAATTCAAAGAATTGTTTGGATGGGAGGTGCTTTGAATGTTGGTGGTAATGTGGAAAAAAATTGGGAACCAGGACAAGATGGTTCCGCAGAATGGAACGTGTATTGGGATCCAATTTCCGCAGCGCGGATATGGCAAACCCAAATTGAAATTATCATGTGTCCTTTGGATTTGACTAACACTGTACCTGTGACATCAGAAATTGTTTACAAAATGGGAAAACAACGCCACCATCCCATATCTGATTTAGCGGGACAATGTTATGCACTGGTTATTCCCCAAGACTATTATTTCTGGGATGTGCTGGCGACGGCTTATCTTGCTCATCCAGAATTCTATGAATTGCGAGAGTGGGAAACAGAAATTATCACCACTGGTTTGAGTCAAGGACGTACCCAAATAGTGCCAGGAGGGCGTAAGATTTTTGCTATGGTTCAAGTAGATAAAGAAGCTTTTTACACTTATATTTTGCAGCAGTGGGCACGTTGAATTTTTAACCACTTACCCAGTCAAAAAGATAGGAGATAGGAGATACGAAATGAGTCATCTAATTGGCGTAACACTCCGTAATCGATACAAAATATTCCAATGTCTGGGGGGTGGGGGTTTTGGTGATACTTACTTGGCTGGTGATTTAGATTTACCAGGACAACCTCAGTGTGTCGTCAAACATCTTAAACCAAAAGACTTAAGTTCTGCTGTTTTGGCGATCGCCAAAAGGTTATTTGAGACAGAAGCACAAACTCTATATCGCTTAGGCAATGCACACAGCCAAATTCCCAGATTGTTCGCCCACTTTGAAGAAAAGGGGGAATTTTACTTAGTTCAGGAATTCATTGATGGGCATGACTTGACAAAAGAAATTATTCTGGGCAAATCCAAGGATGAGCAAGTTGTCTGTAAACTTTTGAAGGATATCTTGGAAGTTTTGGCATTTGTTCATCAACAAAACGTCATCCACCGAGATATTAAGCCACAGAATTTAATGCGGCGGAGCAAAGATGGAAAAATAGTGTTGATTGACTTTGGGGCAGTTAAGGAAATCAGTGCTTTGAAAGTCAACCCTCAAGGTGAAAGTAGCCTGACAGTACCAATTGGTACTCCTGGCTATGTGCCTATCGAACAACACTATTCTCGTCCCCAGTTCAGTAGCGATATCTACGCGGTGGGAATGATTGCTTTTGGTGCATTGACTGGGTTACACCCTAAACAGTTACCACGAGATGCCAATAATGGTGAGTTGTATTGTGCTTTGTTTCCAGACAAGATTAATATTAGCCCCAGTTTTGCGCAAATTTTAGATACGATGGTGCGCAACGACTATCGTCAGCGTTATCAAAATGCGACTCTTGCTTTGCAAGCCTTGCAGCAATACTTAAATATCTCTCAAACGTCAACACTTGTTCAACCACTACCACCAAAAGTTACCCCAATTTCTCCTAAGCCAGATGCTGAAACTCCAATTGTCCAAAAGATTTGGCAATTCTTTCGGCAGTTGTTTGGTGAAAGTACACCTAACAATCCTCAAGCACCAAATATTATTACTCCCAAACCACCTTCTACTTTTGGGAGTTTTGAACAACCAGAAGGACAAGTTAGCTTGCAATCTGCTTTTTATGTAGAACGTCCACCCACTGAAGCTGATTGTTACGAAACAATTTTACAACCAGGGGCGCTGATTCGGATTAAAGCACCCCGGCAAATGGGTAAGACTTCACTTTTGACACGTGTTCTTGATCATGGAACACAACATGGTTGTCAAACTGCATATTTGAACTTTCAATCAGCAGATGCAGAATTTTTCACCAGTCTGGATAAGTTCTTGCAGTGGTTTTGTGGCAGCATTGCTCAGGATTTGAATCTTGAAAATAAGCTCACTGAATATTGGCAAGGTGTTTTGGGTAGCAAGGATAAGTGTACAAACTACTTTCAAAGATACTTGCTTTCAGAAATTCATAATCCAATCGTATTGGGTTTGGATGAGGTGGATCAAGTTTTTCAATATCCGCAAGTCGCCTCAGAATTTTTTGGCTTACTACGCGCTTGGCATGAAACATCTAAGAATAAAGAAACTTGGAAAAAACTACGCTTGGTGATTGTGCATTCCAAGGAAGTTTATATTCCTTTGAACATTAATCAGTCACCGTTTAATGTGGGATTGCCAATTGAATTACCAGAGTTCAATTCCTCACAAGTGCAGGATTTGGTGCAACGACACAAGTTGAATTGGACGCAAGAAGAAATCAACAAACTCATGGCAATGTTAGGGGGACATCCTTATTTAGTTAGGAAAGCACTTCATGAAATTGCTCGTGGCAGAATTAGCTTGTCGCAATTATTAAAAATTGCTCCTACAGAAGAAGGTTTTTACAATGATCATTTGCGTAGGCATTTGAGGAATTTACAAGAGGATAGCAAGTTAGTTACTGCTATTAAACAAGTTGTTGCTGCGACTCATCCAGTACGGGTAGAAACGGGTTTGGCGTTTAAGTTACGCAGTATGGGGTTAGTGAAGTTTCAAGGTAATGATGTTATGCCTTTGTGTGATTTATATCGGTTATATTTTCGGGAGCATTTGGGGGGGAATTCATGAGTTTAGCACCCTACCCATCCTTTGCATTCATGATTTATACCTCACCCTGCCCTTCGGGCATCCCTCTCCTTATGAAGGAGAGGGAAAAAGAGGGAAAGATTTTTTCTCGTTCCCAGTCTCTGGCTGGGAATGCACTATCGGGAGGCTCTGCCTCCTCTAGCGGCAGAGACATCAAATCTGTAAGCGATAAAAGTGCCATTTTTTCCATATAGTCCCCTAAGTGCATAATTTGATGAGTCTGATCCCTATGAAAAAGAAGATATTGTTGGTTAGCTCTTTAAGCTTTTCTCGTTCTCAGAGACTGAGAACAAGGAAAAGAAAATTAATATGCGTGTTGCATTCATGACTTACACCTCACCCTGCCCTGTCGGGCATCCCTCACGCCAGATGCTACAACGGGGGGAACCCCAACGCCAGATGCCTACGGAGGGAAACCCTCCTGCAGCACTGGCTCCGCAACGCACTGGCTCTCCTTATTAAGGAGAGGGAAAGATTTTAGCGCCGATTCAAGCGAGGGTGAGGTTTTTGCTAGAAATCTTCTCCAATTTCTCTAGGATTCTCTTAAGAGAATCAGTATCTAACTAATCTATAAAAAATTTAAAAAAAGACATCCAAATGAATCAACAATTTCACCAATCATATAAATATCAAGTTGGGGGCAGTCTGCCAAATGATGCTCCCACTTATGTGCAGCGACAGGCAGATGTTGACTTCTACACAGCGTTGAAGGCAGGAGAATTCTGCTATGTCCTCAACTCCCGACAAATGGGCAAGTCTAGCCTGAAGATACGAACGATGCGAAGGTTGCAGGCGGAGGGTTTTGCCTGTGTTGATATTGATATTACAAGCATTGGCACTGCGGAACTCACTTCTGAACAATGGTATGCGGGGATAATTAATGCTATTATCAATAGTCTGGAACTCTACGAAAACTTTGATTTAAATACTTGGTGGTCAAGTGAAGGTTTGCTGTCTCCAGTGAACCGATTAGGTAAGTTTCTTGAAACTGTGTTATTGCAGTCTATTAATAAAAATCTTGTAATTTTTGTTGATGAAATCGACAGTGTTTTGAGTCTGACATTTGAGAGAGATGATTTTTTTGCTCTCATTCGTGAATGCTATAACAATCGGGCGACAAAACCAGATTATCAACGACTCACTTTTGCGCTGCTTGGAGTTGCCACTCCCAGTGATTTGATTCAAGATAAACGCCGCACACCTTTTAATATTGGTAGAGCGATTCAACTCACTGGTTTTCAGTTACAGGAAGCTAAACCGTTAGCGGGCGGTTTGGCGGTGAAAACGAATAATCCAAAAACAGCGATGGCAGCAATTTTGGATTGGACAGGCGGACAACCTTTTCTGACTCAAAAACTTTGCCAGATGATTCTTGATGCTGATGATGAGATTCCAGAGAATAGGGTTGCTGAGTCGGTAGAGGAGTTGGTGCAAACTAGAGTCATTTCTAATTGGGAATCTCAGGATGAACCAGAGCATTTAAAAACGATTCGTGACCGAATTTTACGAGGAGGCGGACAGAGGACAGGTAGGTTGTTGGCAATCTATCAGCAAATTTTGACCTCTCCTTATCAAGGTGGCTTTGGAGGAATTAGTGCCGCAGATACTCCTGAACAAATGCACTTACGGTTGTCTGGATTGGTGGTAGAACAGCTGGGACATTTCAAAGTTTATAACCGCATTTACGAGTCAATTTTTAATTCCAATTGGGTTAATCAACAGCTAAGAAATCTCCGCCCAGAATTCTATGCTACGGTTTTTGATGCTTGGTTGAAATCCAATCAGGATTCTGCACATTTATTACACGGGCAAGACTTACACGATGCTTTGGCATGGGCTGAAGGTAGAAGTTTAAGCAATCAAGATTATCAATTTATCTCTGCTAGTCTACAGTATGAATTCGCGCAGGCGCAAATTAACCTGAAGCAAGCACAACAAGAAAGGGCGCAGGCATTGATAGAAGCCAAAGTCGCACAAGAAGGCACGGAGTTAGAAAGAGCAGGGGTTGCAGCTTTAGGACAGTTTGAATATCAACAAATAGAAGCATTACTAGCGGCGATGGATGCTGGACAAAAGTTGAAAGAACTGGTAAAGGATGGACGACCTTTAGAAAAATATCCTTCTGCTAGCCCCATCCTCGCTTTACAGACAATTGTTGACAATATCCACGAACGGACGCAACTCAAAGGGCATCAGAACAAGGTCATAAGTGCAGGATTTAGCCCGGATGGTCAACGCATTGTCACTGCATCAGTTGACAACACAGCCAAGGTGTGGGATACAAATGGTAAGCAGCTTGCTGACCTCAAAGGGCATCAGAACGAGGTCAGGAGTGCAGGATTTAGCCCGGATGGTCAACGCATTGTCACTGCATCATTTGACGGCACAGCCAAGGTGTGGGACACAAATGGTAAAGAGCTTGCTGATCTCAAAGGGCATCAGGACTCGATCATAAGTGCAGGATTTAGCCGGGATGGTCAACGCATTGTCACTGCATCAGCTGACAAGACAGCCAAGGTGTGGTATACAAATGGTAAAGAGCTTGCTGAACTCAAAGGGCATCAGGACTCGATCATCAGTGCAGGATTTAGCCGGGATGGTCAATGGATTGTCACTGCATCACGTGACCGCACAGCCAGGGTGTGGGATACAAATGGTAAGGTGGTTGCTAACCTCAAAGGGCATCAGGACTCGATCATCAGTGCAGGATTTAGCCGGGATGGTCAACGCATTGTCACTGCATCAACTGACAAGACAGCCAAGGTGTGGAATACAAATGGTAAGCTAGTTGCTAACCTCAAAGGGCATCAGGACTCGGTCACCAGTGCAGGATTTAGCCGGGATGGTCAACGCATTGTCACTGCATCTGCTGACAAGACAGTCAAGGTGTGGGATACAAATGGTAACCAGCTTGCTACCCTCAAAGGGCATCAGGACTCGGTCACCAGTGCAGAATTTAGCCCGGATGGTCAACGCATTGTCACTGCATCTGCTGACAAGACAGCCAAGGTGTGGGATACAAATGGTCAGCTGCTTGCTGAACTCAAAGGGCATCAGGACTCGGTCATCAGTGCAGAATTTAGCCCGGATCGTCAACACATTGTCACTGCATCAGTTGACGGCACCGCCAAGGTGTGGGATACAAATGGTCAGCTGCTTGCTGAACTCAAAGGGCATCAGG